>NZ_JAUBRM010000002.1:0-54660 GCF_036701905.1 Microcoleus sp. MON2_D5 | reverse complement strand
CCAGCGGCCCAAGGAATCCTGTTTTTAGGAGATCCAGCCAACGGCGGAGTAGCCGTGACACCGGGTCAAGTTTTGACACCGGAACAAATAGGACAACTGTTTTTCCAATCCACAGGTAGCTTTACCGGTGCCAATTTTACCTACAGCGCCACAGATAACAGCGGCGCAGTTAGCCCCCCAGCTAACGCGAATCTCGGTTTAACAGGAACGACACCCCCGCCGACTCCAGCACCAGTACCAACGCCCACTCCCACACCATTACCAATACCGATTCCAGCACCAACACCAACTCCAACACCAACTCCCACACCGACTCCCAACGAACCGCCAGCAGCCAACAATACTAACCTCACCCTAGAGCCCAACAGCACCGCGCAAATTCCGGGATTGGGAAAAAGTGACCCCGATGGGTCGATCGCCTCTTACACCATCAACACCCTGCCGCCAGCGGCCCAAGGAGTCCTGTTTTTAGGAGATCCAGCCAACGGTGGTGTACCAGTCACACCAGGTCAAGTCCTGACACCGGAACAGCTAGGACAACTATTTTTCCAATCCACAGGTAGGTTTACCGGAGCAACTTTCAGCTACAGCGCCACAGATAGCAACGGCGCTACCAGTTCCCTGGCTACCGCTACTCTCGGTTCCACAGGAGCAACTCCCACACCAAATCCCCTAAACTTACCGCCAGTAACCAACAATGCTAATTTCACGGTAGACCCCAACAGCAGCGCGCGGGTGCCGCGATTGGGAGGAAGTGACCCCGATGGGTCGATCGTCTCTTACACCATCAACACCCTGCCCCCAGCAGACCAAGCCGTCCTGTTTTTAGGAGATCCAGCCAACGGCGGCGTACCAGTCACACCAGGCCAAGTCCTGACTCCAGAACAGTTACAGCAACTATTTTTCCAATCCACAGGTAGCTTTACCGGTGCCAATTTTACCTACAGCGCCACAGACAACAGCGGCGCCACCAGTCCCGCTGTCGCTACTGTTGCGGCCATACTTCCAACTGACAACCAACCACCAGTTGCCAACAATGCGAACTCCAGCCTAGGGCCCAACAGCAGCCAGTTAGTCACCGGATTGGGAGGCAGCGACCCCGACGGGTCGATCGTCTCTTACACGATCAACACCCCCCCCTCACCAGACCAAGCAGTCCTGTTTTTAGGAGATCCAGCCAACGGTGGTTTACCAGTGACACCAGCCCAAGTCCTGACTCCTCAACAGTTGCAGCAACTATTTTTCTTCACGACAGGTAACTTTACAGGAGCCAATTTCACCTACAGCGCCACAGACAACAGCGGCGCCACCAGTCCCGCACCCGCTACTGTTGTCGCTATCTTGCGGCCGGTTGCGCCAACTCCCACACCAACGCCGGCATCCCCGATCCTCTCAAATCCGATCGGAGAACCAGCTACCGACTGTTTGTGTCAGCCCATTATTGAAAAACCGGGAATTAACTTTGCGCCCCCGCAGCAACCACCCGCAGTTGGATTTGTCCGGCCTATTTCACAATTTTCAGAGGGACAAACCACCAAAGGAACCGGCGGCGATGACTTCATCGTAGACACCAAAGGCAACCAAAAAATTGTCGGTTTTGAAGGCAACGACCTGCTTTTAGGTGAAGACGGCGCGGACGAAATTTACGGCAACGAAGACAATGACACGATTTTTGGGGGCATTGACACCGATATTGTTTACGGAGACGAGGGCAACGATATCGTATTCGCAGGCAAACAGAACGACTGGATTGCCGGCGACTTAGGCTCTGACAACCTGTTTGGAGATCGAGGTGCGGATACGATTCTCGGAGACACCGGCCAGAACAACTCCCAGAGTCCTGAGGATGCTCGCGATTTGATTTTTGGAGGCGAGGGTGCAGACCTCATTAACGGCAACGAGGGCGACGATACCATCCATACCGGCAAAGGTGACGATATTGCCCTTGGAGGTAAAGAAAATGACCTGATTTGGGGCGAACTCGGCTCCGATACGTTGTTTGGTGGCATCGGCTCCGACAGCTTGTTTGGGGGCATCCGCGATCGAAGAGCCAGCGACTCCCAGGGACGCGATTTGCTGTACGGAGGCTTCGGTAACGACTTCCTCAACGGCCAACAAGCCAACGATACGCTGGTTGCAGGCAAAGATAACGATCGCGCTTACGGAGGTAAAGGCAATGACATCATCTACGGTCAATTAGGCTCCGATACCCTCTACGGCGGCGAAGGAGCTGATACTCTGCTCGGCGACAGTGGCAGTTCCCAGTCCATCGGGGATCTCGGCGAACAAGACTTAATCTTTGCCGACGGCGGCAACGACATCATCGGCGGCGGCCACGGTAATGATACCGTGCAAGCAGGTAAAGGCAATGATTGTGTTTGGGGTGGCAAAGATAATGACCTGATTTGGGGCGAACTCGGCTCAGATACCCTTGTGGGCGACAGCGGCGACGACACCATGTACGGCGGTGCTCGAAGTCGAGCTAATGATGTTGGCGGTCAGGACTTGCTCTTTGGGGGCATCGGTGCTGATGTGCTGTTCGGCGATGAGGGTGACGATACCATCAGTGGCGGTCAAGACAACGACTTGATTTACGGCGGTAAAGCTAACGACCTCATACACGGAGATCTGGGCGACGACTTGATTTACGGCGGTGACGGCAGCGATGAACTCTGCGGTGGCGAGGGTAACGATACCATCTATGGCGATCGGGCTGATAACCGGGCTTTGTCGGTGGGCGCAAACGACCAGCAAGACTGCATCAACGGCGGTGACGGCGATGACTTGCTTTACGGCAACGAAGGCCAAGATACTATCAACGGAGATGCGGGCAGCGATACCCTGATTGGTGGTAAAGATAACGACCTGCTCAATGGGGGCGCTGGAGACGATTGGTTGTTTGGCGACTTGGGCGACGATACTTTAATTGGAGGTATTGGGAGGGATGGATTTGTGTTGAATGGTGAGGGCGGCACTGATACTGTGATTAACTTCGAGGTAGGCGTCGATAAGTTTGTTTTGAGTGGTGGGGTGAGTTTCCAGCAGTTGCAATTTAGCGCCACTCCCAACGGTACGTTGCTGCGAGTAGCAGGAACCGATCGGATTTTAGCAAATCTGGTTGGGGTTAACGGGGCGATCGGCTCCTCGGATTTCCTACCAAATCTCTCTGAACTCTAGAATTGGCGGCGAAAGCCTCCTGTTCTGGCGAACAAAACGCCGCAGCAGATCAGAACTTCTGCGGCGTTCCTCACAACACTCAATCCGGATTAGAAACTTTATAGCACTCGACGCTTGAAACCGCTCTTACACTTGCCTTTCGTCCCTCTCTAAAATGCTAAAAAATAAAGGTGTATTCAAGCCTGATTTGGTATAATATCCAATCTGTTAGCCTCGGGATTATTCATAAATCTATTATTTTTATCGGCCTGAAATAGCGTCAATCCCTTGTTAGATACGGTTAAAAAATTATATTTTTTTCACCGCATATACAGGCAGATAAACACACATTAACGCAGATTAGTTATATCAATTTCTGTTGCACCATCCGTGATTCTGGACGGGTTTTTACGCCCGACGAGGCTACCGGAGTTGATATAACTGTGTATGGGGTTTTTCAGGTGTTCCCAGGTACACAAGGGTTGGTAGCTCAAGTGTTTACTATCAACTAATTTTAGTGTGTTGTGCGATCGGGCTTAAGAGCAAACTAAAATTCATCACTAATTCCCGATTCCCATTCTATTGATTCACAATTCGGAAGTTAAAGATACACGGATAGCTGTTTTTTCCTTTTTCCTGTTTCGCCCCAATTCCCCACGATCAATTCAAATACTTAACTTAGGATAGCGAAATCTGCTTGCGTAAAAACAGGCGGCGCGGCTGGCCGAACAGCCTACCAGTCAAATTCCAATCCACCTGTTGCAAGCGATAGCCGGCCTGATAGTACAACTGTCGCGCCGGGTGATTATTTTCCAGAACGTGGAGGTAAATCTCAGAAAATCCCCATTCTCTGGCTGTCTCCTCGCAGTTGCTGAGCAGTTGTTGAGCAACGCCCTGTCGCCGATAGTCCGGGTGAACGGCTAAATTCGACAAATAAGGATAGTCAGAACTCGGTATTTGCCAAGGAAAGCGAGAACGCAGAGCCATTTCTACTGTTCCTGCCATGCGCTGAGATCGGTGCGATCTATAATTCTGCGTTCCCTCCTCGCGCGAGACTAGCTCAGCAACCAGACAAATGTAATGTTCTGCCTTAGAACGCAATCGATTTTTTAAATCTTCGTAAATGCCCAAACGCAACACCGGATACACCCATTCTACAAACCCCTCGCGAGAGTGAAAGCTCATGGCTAAAATATCAGCTAGCTGGGTTAAGTCGTTGGGTGCAGCGACCCGGATCGAAAAACCAGAAAGTCCGGGAGTTTGTTGTTGGTGAGATGGTGAGGAAAAAAATGAAGGATTCACAATGCCAGGCCACTATATTAATTTTTTTACGCGGGTTTCTAAGCTACCATCTTAGAAAATTCACTGATGTTATACTGCTATTCTAACGTAACTTATAGGCATAATTTATTAGCCATATTAAATTACATTTATTGTGCTTGACTTTAAGGAGTATGTGAGGTAAATGGAAAATTTTTAGCATTTAATACTCGAGTTATGAAAAAATAAAACTCATCCCCTAATACTAGATTGGTGGATAAGCTATTTGGCCTTTAAATTGAAGCTTGATCCCTGGCTTTCGACCGGCATCACAAGAGTTTAAGTAAACAGTAGCTTACAAATTAAATGCGCGACAGCTTAGCGGGCAAGGTATTAAAAACAATCACAAAGGTTTTAACGTCAGGTTCCCGGAATCTTACCGCTCTCTGCTTACGGAAATACCCGAGCGAATATAATTTATCCGTCAGGCGGTAGTTGAAAAACTCAACGACTAGATCTGACTAACACCGGGCGCGCTGGGGCGTCGGATGTTCCCCGCCGCCCCCCGGGCTGGCACCCCAGCTTTCAGCAGTTGTGGGCAATCCATCGCCCGCCCCCGAGCGAACCGGCCTTACCTGTTGAGCTAGTGGGTACTTTTCCAACCTCCAATTTAAATTTGGATGCCTGGAAACAGTCTGCAGGGGTTTTCCCCGTCGGTTCGATACTCTGCTGCGCGCGAGCGAGACCTTCAAAACCTCGATCGAGCTGATTGACCCCGCCCAACAACCGATATCCGCCACCGACACTGGTCGTGGAGAGATCAAAATTTTAGACTCTAGTTCAAGCTCCGCGATTCATCTGTGGAGTAAATCTAAAATCTAAAATCTAAAATCTAAAATCGACCGATCGGTTTCCACAGAGTACATCCCTAGCTAAGATTAACAGATGGATGCTCGAGCTTGCGGTGTTTCGCCGCAGTAATTGGCTTGTCGAAGGTCTGCAGGAGGCACAAAAAATGCCGAGATCGGGGAAAAAAGTGCAAGTCTAACTAAAATGGTACAGCAATTGCGTCACTCCCACAGACACCTCTGTGGTCTGTCAGCCACCCCCGAATATCAGTCAGGGGCTCGGCGCCGGATTGTGGTCGGTATCCTTGGCTGACTGTTAAAGTTGCTGTTACTTGTGGGAAAAAACACAGGCGAAGATGTTGGTTGTCTATTGTATCTTGCTGCGGGCAGCTTTCACATACCAAATAAAACAGTCCCAGGAGCCAGGACAAAACATAAAATTGGCAAATCAACTCACAATCAGGACGGTTATTCCTATGTATTCTGAGATATCCAGACGGCAGTTAAAATGGCCAGATTAGTGTTTGCTCTCCTGCTGCATAAAGGTAAGGGGTGAAATAAAATTATCGGGAGACGAGTTTATGTGAATATCATTAAATAATAAAATTGGGGTGCACGACAGATAACTGTGGCTCAGAAGAATTCCGCATTGAAAACCCAGACATCAAAAATCAAGGTTGATGCTTGCCTCGCACACTCACAACAACTTCAAATCCACGAATTATTGTGATACCATTTTCCCAAAATAATGGCACTGTCGGCAAAATCCCAACCCTTATGTCATCAGTCATTCGCAATCGAAAATCCAAAATCGAAAATGGTATGACTTCAGCAATTTAAATCGGCGAATTCTTCCTTTGATCAGACTTATTAAATCGAACAGCCCCGGGGCACAGGAGAACGGTGCATGAATTCCCAAGAAAATCCTAAGCTAAAAATTCTGATCGTCGATGACGAACCGGATAACCTCGACTTGCTTTACCGCACCTTCCATCGAGACTACAAAGTGCTCAGAGCCGAATCTGGCCCCGCTGCTCTCGAAATTTTGGCAAAAGAGGGAGAAGTGGCGGTGATTATCTCGGATCAGCGAATGCCCAAAATGAGCGGTACGGAGTTTCTCAGCCTGACGGCGGCTCAGTACCCCGACGTGATCCGAATTATTTTAACTGGCTATACGGATGTTGAAGATTTAGTTGAAGCTATTAACGCTGGCAAAGTATTCAAATACGTTACCAAGCCTTGGGATGCTCAAGAGCTGATAAATCTTGTCAGTCAAGCTGTTGAGACTCACAATCTTCTGAAAACGCGCACCAATGAACTGCGCCGTGCTTTGAGCCAAGAATCGCTGCTTTATGCCGTTACCAATACTATCCGATCGGCTCTCAATTACCAGCAAATGCTGCAAAGAATTGTGGAAAGTGTCGGGCAGATGTTTGAGGTGAGTTGCTGTCTGCTGCGGCCGTTCCAAGACGGCCGAGTGGCTGATGAGTGGTTCGTTTACCAGAAGGCAGAAACTAAAGAGTTGGGGGGCGATGAGGAAGCGATGCCCGGAGATGCTTCTGCTGCCGAACTCTCCCCAGATTTGCTGCCGGATTTGGTTTGGGAAACTCTGGATGTGGAGGTGATTCAAGATGCCCAAACTGACGATCGAGTTTTAAACTGGGATAATCAGCAGCGACAGCAGGCTTACGAAGCTGCGAATATTCGATCGAGCTTGATCGTACCCCTGTTTTACAAAATGGAACTGATGGCAGTCTTGGCGCTGCACCAGTTCGATCGACCGCGCCAGTGGCAAGACCACGAGGTACAGTTGGTAATTACGGTGGCAGACCAAGCGGCTTTGGCGCTTTCTCAAGCCCGGGCTTACGAACAGGTGCGGGCGCTGGCCAAGCGCGAGGCATTAGTCAATACTATTACTACGGCAATTCGATCGAGTCTCGATCCCCAAAATATTTTTGCAGCCATTACTCAACAACTCGGCCAAGCTTTGCAAGTTGACGGCTGCGCCCTATCTCTGTGGACAGAAGATGATGAATACGTCCAATGCGTGGGGCTATACGACACAAATAGAGATACGGTGGCTGTAGAAGAGGGTTTTAACCCTCCAGAGGTAGTTGCGAACCCTCTTGGCCCTGAGACGATTTCTGCCGATGCTGTTGGCAACGCTCCCGCCTGGGTTTTTGCCCATCCTTCCCTGCCACAGTCTTTGGTGCCGATTCGGGGCAATCCGGTGTTGCTGCAAGTTATGGTATCAAAAGAGCCGGTGGCGATCGAAGATCTCGACGAACACCCCGAGTTAAATGTTACAGAACTGCAAGTTCGATCGCCAGCCCGCGCCCTGTTAGTCGTTCCCTTACTCTCAGAAGGCAAAATCATCGGCAGCATTTCCCTGCGCCAAAATCACAGCATCCGCCGCTGGAACATCTCAGACATTGACCTGGCTCAAATAGTCGCAACTCAAGCGGCTCTAGCCGTGCAGCAGTCGCGCCTCTACCAGACTACCAGACAGCAGGCAGAACGGCTTCTGGAAGCCGATCGGCTCAAAACCGAATTTTTCCAAAATATCTCCCACGAGTTCCGCACGCCTCTAACTCTCACAATCGGCCCTCTGGAATCAGCTTGCGGCCGCAAAGAAGACTTGCCCTACGAACAAGCCGTAATCGCTTTGCGTAATTCCCGCCGCCTGCTGCGCTTGGTAAATCAACTGCTGGACTTGCAGCGCCTCGATGCCGGACGGATGCAGCCGAGTTTTCGCCCCTGCGATTTAGTCGGTTTCTGTTACTCTACCGCAGAGTCATTCCGGGCCTACTGCGAGAAAAAAGGACTGCAGTTAATTACCCAACTGCAAGAATGTCCTTTACTTTATTTGGATCTTGAAAGATTTGACAAAGTTATTTACAACCTGCTGTCAAATGCTGTCAAATTCACCCCAGAAGGCGGAACTATCACCCTGAAAGTTGAATCTGCCGGCGCTCACTGCTTGTTGCAAGTAAAAGACACTGGTATCGGCATTCGCACGGAACAAATTCCCTATTTATTCGAGCGGTTTCACCAAGCCGAAGGTTCAGCTAGCCGTTCCTATGAAGGCAGCGGCTTAGGTTTGGCACTTGTCAAAGAATTAGTCGAACTCCACGGCGGTCAAATTTCAGTTGAGTCAGTTTACGGCGAAGGCACTACTTTTACAGTTTGGCTCCACTTCGGTTCGACTCACTTACCCCCGGAACAGGTACTAGAAATACCAGCAGAGTTTCACTCATCCAAAGCTGCGGTGGAACTGGCAGATGTGGAGGCGGATTTGTCGGAAAATGAGGCAGAAGATCATAACTTTGAGGCGCTCGAACCGGTCAGATCGGAAACGGTAGTGGGAACGGTTTTGGTGGTTGACGACAATCCCGATTTGCGCTTTTATGTGTCGGCAATTCTGCGAGAGTCCGGCTTTGCAGTTTTGCTCGCCCGCAATGGACAAGAAGGATTTGCCGTGGCAAAAAAACGCCGCCCTAATTTAATTGTAACGGATTTGATGATGCCTTTGATCTCGGGTTTGGATTTGATTCGGATGATTCGAGAGGATGAGGAATTGCAGGGAACTCCGGTAATTTTGCTGACTGCTAAAGCCGACGAAGATACTCGAATTGAAGGAGTAGAACGGGGTGCTGATGCTTATTTGTCGAAGCCTTTTAACGATCGAGAATTGTTGGCGGAAGTGCGGAATTTGCTCGCCCTCAAACAAAACGAGCGCCGAGTGCAGGAGTTGAACAGTTATTTAACTGAGTCGGTGCTGCGCCGATTTTTACCGCCGGCGATGGTGAAGGCTGCAGCGGCTGGAGATTTGGCCCTGGATTTGCGCCCGGAACCGCGATTGATTACTATTTTGTTTAGCGATATTGTCGGTTTTACTCAAATGGCAAATACGCTGCGCTCGCGCCGGGTAGCTGAGCTTTTGAATGAATATTTGGCGGCAATGACTAAGGCTATTTTTGACAGTGGCGGTACGGTGGACAAGTTTGTTGGAGATGCGGTAATGGCTTTCTTTGGTGCGCCGGAGGAACTAACGCCTAACGAGCAAGTACGTCGCGCTGTGGCTGCTGCGGGGCAAATGCTGCGAGCTCTCAAGGAGCTTAACAAGGGCTGGTTGGAGCAGGGAATTGTTGGGGAAAATGGCGTGCCTCCGGTGCGGTTTCGCTGCGGAATTCACCAGGGTACTGCGGTGGTGGGAATGTTTGGCGGCCCCGATCGAGCGGATTATACTGCGATCGGGCCGAGCGTGAATATTGCCGCCCGCTTGCAAGAGGTGACGGAACCAAACACGGTGCTAATTTCGGCGGCGGTGGCAGATTATGTTGAGGAAAATCGCATTGTTAAATATAAGCCTTTGAAACTAAAGGGAATTGATGAAACGGTATTGACTTTTTTACTAAATTGTGATTAGTCATTTGAAGTATTATATGTTGATCTCCCACGCACAATTTTGGGAACAACCTATTCCTAAATAAGTAGATGAGCGGCAAAATATCTATGTAGTCCAAAGCGATAGTCACTCCGTGAAACGCTCTTTAGAAGCGATATTTTATGCAAACAATCGCCCGATTGATGATAGCTTGATAGTGGGTGACATACTAAAGTTTATTTGCACCTACTTACTGGCCGTAAACAATGTGTTAAATTTAACTTGAATCACGCTAGTTAATGTTTCTTTACACAAACATAGTTTTTTCCGCCTACATACTTAAGCGCACGGATCTGCGCTCCGGCTGTGGAGTCAATTGTTTAATCTTTAATCTTTAATCGACTCACCAAAGTTCAAGCTTCCTAATGGCGGCTGGGGAGTCAACTCTAAAACCTAAAATCTAAAATCTAAAATCTAAAATCTAAAAGTGACTGAAATTCCTTGCTTGAATCTATCAAAAGAGTGAACTTTTTTAACCGCTCGCCGGCGGATAACCTCTATCTAGAGAACGGTTACGCCGATCGCTCTGATCGAGTAAAAATAGAATGTCATTTCTTTTGTATTCTATGAAACTGAATTATTTTACGAAACGGCTTTCGACTTTAGGGCGCTTGATGGCTGCAACTGTGCTTTGCGTGTCAGCGATGGCCTTCGTTTGGTCTGGTGCGTTCTTCTCGAACACCGCAGCAATGGCTTCTCCTGCTGTAAACTCGATGGCAGCAGACGCAGATGCGGGCGATGCGGTTCAAGAAAAAGCCAGCAAAGATGCTGGACGAGCCAAGAACTTCATCCGAGATACAGAAGAGAAGGTTAAGGAAACTGCCAAGACAAATGCTGCTAAAGTCGATCGCTCATCGGAGGATGGTAGTGTAGTAGAGCGCAAAGCTAAGAAAGATGCGGCCACAATTGAGAAAAGAGCATCGGAAGATTCAGCTCGGACTCAGAAAGCAGTAGATAATACCAAGAATGCTGTCGAGAGCGCTGTTGACAGCATCAAGGGTGTTTTTGGCAAGTAGACAATAAATAAGTAGGTAAGCGCAAAAAAACAATAATATCTTGCAGGGGCTTGTAGGGGCGGCTTTAGGGCTTATCTACAGTAAGGGTGAGTCGATCGTTGCAGAACCCGCCCTCTCCCCAAGTAATGTTTATTTGTACTTACTTACTTCAAACTGAAAGATTGATGTACATTGACCAAGACCTCTAGACGGCTGGTGTAAGCGACCCCAAGCCATTGTTTAAAATTGCCGCAAAAAGCGCAAGTCGCTAGCATAAACCCGGCGAATATCGTCGATTTCATAAAGTACCATTGCGAACCGCTCGACACCAAAACCGGCCGCAAACCCAGTATATTTTTCTGGATCTAAACCGACTCCTTTAAGAACATTCGGATCGACAGTTCCGCAGCCCAAAACTTCCAGCCATTTGCCGTTCCACTGCAAATCAACTTCGGCAGAAGGTTCCGTAAACGGAAAGTAACTCGTGCGGAAACGGATAGGCAAATCTTGCCCGAACATTTGCCGCAAAAACTCTTTAATTGTGCCTTTCAAGTCAGTAAATGTCAGACCTTCATCAATTGCTAATAGTTCAATTTGGTGGAAGACTGCTGCGTGAGTAGCATCGACAGTATCGCGGCGGTAAACGCGGCCGGGAGAGACAATCCGAATCGGCGGTTTGTGCTGTTCCATGTAGCGAATTTGCACTGATGATGTCTGAGTCCGCAGCAAGTCGCCGCCTGGTAGGTAAAATGTATCTTGCATATCCCGCGCCGGATGGTCTGGCGGTGTGTTCAGCGCCTCGAAGTTATAATAATCTGTTTCCATTTCCGGGCCGTTGGCGACGGTGTAGCCGAGGCCGACAAAGATATCGAGAGCGCGGTCTATGACGGCGTTTAAGGGGTGAACGCGACCTTGGGGGCGAAAAATCCCCGGCATGGTAACATCGATGGTTTCTGAGGCGAGTTTGGCTTGGATTTGGGCGGTTTGGAGGGCGGCGCGCTTGTCTTCTAAATCGGCTTGCAGGGCTTCTTTGACTGTATTGGCGATCGCACCTACTTTGGGTCGCTGGTCTGGCGACAGTTTGCCCATCATGCCTAAAATTTGAGAAAGTTGGCCTTTTTTGCCGAGGTAGCCGACGCGCAACTGTTCGAGTTGTTCGAGGGTATTGGCAGTGGCGATCGCACTTTTGGACTCTTGACCGAGGGTTTCTAGTTGAGTTTCAATGTCGCTTAGCTGGACAGTCATTTTGATTTTAGATTTTAGATTTTAGATTTTAGATTGATGGCTGTTTTGGGCCAAGTTGAGTTTAGCGCAATTTTGGCTCTTCAGCTTGTTGATTTTAGATTTTAGATTTTAGATTTTAGATTTTCGCCAGTTACGGATAATTTGTAATAGGTAATTCGATGTTAGAGCGATCGCCGTAGTTGAATCTAGTTTAGTATTGTTATAAGGCCTATAAAAATTTCAATGAAACTTTTAATTAGCAACGACGACGGCATCTTTGCACAAGGCATCCGCAGCCTCGCCAACGCTCTCGCCGACGCTGGCCACGACGTGAGCGTAGTTTGTCCCGACAGAGAGCGCTCCGCTACCGGCCACGGCCTTACCCTGCACCAACCCATCCGCGCCGAGATTGTCGAATCTATTTTTGATCCTGCAGTCCAAGCTTGGGCCTGTTCGGGCACTCCCGCCGACTGCGTGAAACTTGCTTTGTGGGCTTTACTTGACAAACCGCCGGATTTTGTTCTTTCCGGTATCAACCACGGGCCCAATCTAGGCACGGATATCATCTGTTCGGGTACGGTTTCGGCAGCAATGGAGGGAATTATGGAAGGCATTCCCAGCATTGCTTTTAGCCTCGCCAGCTTTACTTCGCAGGAATTTGGGCCGGCGGTGGATTTCGCTGTCACCTTGCTGGCACAGTTGGAAAAACAGCCAATGGCGAAACCGATGCTGTTGAATGTCAACATACCAGCAGTCCCACAAGCAGAAATTACCGGAGTTGCGATCGCCCGTCAAGGCATTCGCCGCTATTTCGACATATTTCAAAAGCGCACCGATCCGCGCGGCAAAACTTATTATTGGCTGGCTGGGGAATTGTTAGAAGATGTAGAAGAAATCGCCGATTCGGCGGTGCCGCACGATATTCCTACGGACGTACAAGCTATCCGCGACAACAGAATAACGGTAACTCCTTTGCAATATAATCTCACCTGTGCTCCAGACTTGCACTCGTTGCGGGATTGGCAAGTTGAAGGTTTTCCCAAGCAGTGAGCTCCGATCGACCCGATCGGAGCGGTAAACTAGGAATTAAGGAAAAGTGCCTCTAAAGGTCTATGCCTTAGGCGTTAACACAGGCTCCCCATTAGTTATTGGTTTTTTACTCAAGAAAAACAGTTATGAACGCTCCCACCTATAACACTCATTCTGTCACTTGCCCGATCTGCAACCGTTCCAGCGTCGTAGGCCCAGTCGGGATGGTCAGTGGACTATTCACTTGTCCCCACTGCCATTCTCATATGGTAATTAGCTGGAGCGGTCATTTTGTGCGCGATCCTTTTAGTCTCAAACAACTGACGGTGGGAAAGATGCTCAGGCGCGAGAGCAGACCGTTAGCTCGCCTTCAGCGGGACTTTGGGCTGGGTAAGCCTTTTCCGCTGATTGCAATTTTGGGCAGTGTGGTGTTTTTCGGGTGTGCGCTAGCCGCTACGGAACAATCGCTACCCCGAGAGAATTCACTTCAAGGACTTTTAGAGTGGGTGAGCGGAACTGGTAATTCCCAAGATGTCTCACGTTAACATTTCTTAAAAGAAATTGTGACAGATACTGCGTGCAAATATCTATTCCTTTAGGTAGAAATCACACTATTTTAGCAATTGCATCCATCTTGAGCTACGGGTAAGCACTTAAACGCCGTGTCCTTCATCCTGTGCCCAAAAACTTCAAAACCCCAGTGCGGCAGGGGTTTTAACCCCTGCCTCAAAGCTCAAGTCTGGTGGGCTTAAGTCTCACGAGGGTGTTTCGAGTTAAGTTGACACATATCACTTTGCTCAATTTAGAAACTCAGCAATTTTTCTAACTGCTGTTTCCAAAATTGCTGGCGACTCGACTAAGGCAAATCGCACGTAGCCTTCTCCTGATTTCCCGAAACCGGCACCGGGGGAAGCTGCGACTCCTGTACTCTGTACTAGCTGAGTGCAAAATTTCACGGAATCTTGGGCCCAAGGTTCCGGCAGTTTCGCCCAGACGTACATGGTGGCGGGGGGTACGGGTACTTGCCAGCCGATGCCCTGTAGCGCGTTTACAAAGGCATCCCGCCGTTTTCTGAAGGTTTCTACGCTGGTTCTGACGGTATCTTGAGGGCCGGTTAATGCGGAGATCGCTCCGTTCAAAATCCCTCGGTATTGGTTGAAGTCCACTGCGGCTTTTACCTGCCGCAGCGCTGCAATTAGTTCGGAATTGCCGATCGCGTATCCGACTCGAAAACCTCCCATACTGTAGGATTTGGATAGTGTAAAAAACTCGATCGCCACACTCTTATCTCGATCCGCCTGAAATATTGACGGCGCCATCAATTTTCGATATTCTTCCTCGTTACCAGGCTCTGCCTCTATGAGAGAATTGCGATCGTCAAACACCAAATCCACATAAGGGAAATCGTGAACTAAAACAAGTTGATGTTCCCGACAAAAAGCCACAGCTTTCTCAAAAAAAGCAACCGGGGCGATCGCAGTTGTAGGATTGTGAGGATAGCTCAAAACCATCATCTTCGACTGAGCCAGCACTGCTGCCGGAATATCTTCAAATATCGGCAAAAACGCATTTTCTGCTAATAGCGGCATCGGATAAATTTGACCGCCGGCTAAATGCACACCGCCTGCGTGGGAAGGATAGCCCGGATCGAGCAACAAAGCAAAATCTCCCGGGTTGAGTACAGCTAAAGGCATATGCGCCGTGCCTTCTTGGGAACCAATTAACGGCAGCACTTCTGTTTCTGGATTGACTGCAATCCCAAATTTTTGCTCGTACCAAATAGCTGCTGCTTCCCGAAAATCTCTTGTGCCGTTAAATAGCAAATAGCCGTGAGTGCTGGTGTCGGACAGAGAATGTGCGATCGCATCTGTAATGTGAGCAGCCGCCGGCAAATCCGAAGAACCCAGAGACAAGTCAATCACATTTTGCCCCGCTGCTCTAGCTTGAGCTTTTGCCCGATCCATATCGGCAAATACATTAAATTGCAGTGGATCTAAACGTTTAGCAAATTGCATATTTTCTGTATTTTTGGGGAATTTTAAGGAATATTTTTATACTAGCTAAATTATTATTTTTTATATTGCATTTTTCTTGAGTTTGTGAATTATTTCTTTTGACTAACCGCAGAGACCGCAGAGGGCGTAGAGTCAAAAAGGAATATCGAGGATAAAAGAGAGATATTAAAAAAATATTTGCGATTGCTATAATTGTAAGTTGGGAGTTGGAAACTCCCGAATCATTTCCAAAGTTTATAAGTGAGCGTCGAGCAAACCGATCAAAGTTTGTTTAGTAATAGCTCCCTCGTGAGAAAGCACTACTTCGGCATTTTTAAAGAGCCTGAGAGCTGGGACTCCTTCTACTTTATACTGCTTGACAGTATTAGGATTGGGGTCAATTTCCATTTTAACCACTTTCAGCCGATCGCTGTAGTTGGCAGCCACCCAGTCTACCGAAGGCGCGATCAGTTTGCAAGGCCCGCACCAAGTAGCCCAAAAATAGGCAAGCACTGGTTGCTCAGCTTTCAGGACTTCTGTTTCAAATTTTTCGTCGTTAATGACAATTACACTGTTACTCATGGTTCTGCGATTATTTTTTCTATTTATTTCTAAAGCACCGGCGGGCGTGAAACTTGCACCAACTTAGAAGACAGGCCCAAAAAACTGTTACTAATTTTAAAACATTCTGCGAATTATTGAGTAGAAACTCAGGACTCGGGACGGATGGCTAATTCTGTTTGGCGTTTAATTCCACTGCTGTCGGCGTCTGGTAGCGTGCAGATGGCGATCGACCAATGGCTGCTGGAACAGCATCTAGCGGGCAAACATCCGCCAACTCTGCGATTTTACACTTGGCAACCGGCGGCAATTTCCTTGGGCTACCACCAGCGCAGGTGGCCGGAGTTTTGGCAGCATTTGTCTTGGCAGGGAATGCCTGTGGAGTTGGTGAGGAGGCCCAGCGGCGGCCGCGCCGTACTTCACCAAGGGGATTTAACTTATGCAGTTGTGGCATCGGGATTTGCCAGCAGCCGTATGAAAGCTTATCAGACTATTTGCGAGTTTTTGATTGAGGGTTGGAGGGCGATGGGTTTGGATTTGCAATACGGGGAAGCTGGAAGGGGTTATATTCACAATCCGAATTGTTTTGGTACTGCGACGGGTGCGGATTTAGTTACACTTGATGGCTGCAAGTTAATTGGTAGCGCGCAATTGCGACGGGGTGATGCTATTTTGCAGCACGGTTCGATGCGTTTGCAGCCGGATGTTAGTTTGTTTTCTCAAGTGTTTGGGGAGGAATTAATTCCTGTGCAATTACCTCTATCTGAAGGGGGAAATGATTTGATTGCAACTGTAATTGATGTTTTGAGTGCGGCGGCTTGTCGCTGTTTTGAGATTGATTTGGAGGTGCAGCCGCTGTCGGATCAGGAATGGCATGATATTTTGAAATTAACAAGTAATAAGCTGTTTGACATTTAATCTGCATATTTGGGGGCGGGCTTTCCGGCAACTTTTCGGAACAGCCATCTTGGCTGTTCTACAATAAAAATTATTGGTTGGGGAACGACCATATTGGCTGTTACTAATACAATTTAAAAACTGGTCACTTATTGTATTAAAACTTTTCTGGCCCGTTGCTGTAACGCCACCAGAAAAGTTAAATTTAAATGCAGTACAGCTTATGGTTGTGGCTTAGTTTGAACGATCGGCTCTTTGGCAATTTTGCCCAAGGTCACTGAATCCAGCAAGCTTTCCCAATCAGCCTTGAGCGCTGTATCATTAGGCTGATCGCGGCGAGCGGCAGCTAGGGTGCTGAGGGCATCTAGCCAAATCCCATTTTCAGCATAAATAACGGTTTTCTGGCGCGGATCTGCCTGATCTAATTGACGGCGGATATCTGCACTGATTTCAACTCGCCGTACAGTACCGCTTTCGATCTGATCGCTCGATCTGTCTTGAGAGTCGCAAATCACTGTAAAATTCCAAGTGTAACTTTTGCCTACTTCTAAGGGTGGCACATTTTGGCTAGCGGGGATACTAACCCCGATCACCCCTGATAAATTGCTAATTGTGACATCCTGTTTATAAATCGGGTTGCCGTTTTGATCTTGTAGGATAAATTCGGCTAATTCTGCCTCTGTTTGAGGCAAGTAGAAAAAGAAAGTTGGATAGTCGGAAACAGTCCGTCCGATCTTATTTTTAGGCACTAAGGCTGTGAGACCTAGCTGACTAATGCTCGCGCAGCCACCGCGCACAGGCCGTCTCGGTTGAGTGGGGGGCCGATCATCTATATCTTCAGTAGGCTGAATGAAGCGCGGCCCTCCCGGTACAGTGGGTGGCTTGCCATCTACTTCTGGAATAGGCTGTCCCACAACTGCTAATTGGGAAGCATTAAGTGTTGCTATCAATACTATTGAGCCAACTGAGGTCAGAGTGATGAGAAACTTGGTAACTTTTTTCATATTGACTCCATGAATTTTTAGGGATAGATTCTCTCTTTTTCTTTCTTTTTTCTTCCCAAAATCCGGTAGACATTAACTTTTCGTTCCCTGCCTTTTAAAGGCAAAGGTCCCCAAGATTCTACCTCAAATTTGTCTGCCAGATGCAGAAAGGTTTCTTCTGCAATCAATATCCGGCAAGTGTCCTCTTGCCGCTCCTTTTCGCAGCTTTCTAGCCGAGAAGCAATATTTACACTGTCGCCGATCACTCCATATTCTAAACGGGTTGTGCCTCCCAGACTACCCACCATCACAGGCCCTGTAAAGATTCCTACTCGCATTTTTGCGGTCGGTAAACCGCGCGCGAGCCAATTTTGATTCATTTCTGGCAAGCGGGAACTGATGGCTAAAGCGCAAGATACGGCAAGGCGAGCATCTTCGGCAATTTCTTCTGGAGTGGTGCGGGGAATGGGTACGCCAAATACTGCCAGCATTCCATCTCCGGTAAATTTATTAATCACGCCTTGATGTTCTTGGACTTCTTGCGCCATTGCTGATAAATACTCATTTAACCAACTCATTACCACTTCTGGTGGTAGTTTTTCGGAGATTGTACTAAAACCCTGCAAGTCGGTGAGGATGATCGTAGCAGTAACTTTTTGCCCTGGCAATAACCCTGATTCGAGCAGATGGACGCGCTCTTTCCACAAGGCATTTGCGATCGCAGGTGATGTTTGTTGTCCTAATAACTTCATCACAATCCCTTGCTGCTGCCTCGATTGCTCGTATTTATAGGTGACTGCGACTCCTGCGGTGATTAAAAGTGCCATAGCAGGGGAAATTAGAGGTATCCACCCCTGTTGCATGAAGAGGAAAAAGGTGAATCCGAATAATGAGCCGCAAGCTACGATCGCGATCGCAATCAAATTCAGGGATTTTTCTAGTCGCCAAGCTAAACCGCCGCCCACTACACTCCAAACAGCGATCCAGAGAATTTCTTGCCATTCTTCCCAATACCAAAATAGCCCTTTGCCGTCTAAAACTGCACTGAGAACTTGGCTGGTGGCTGATGCGTGAATTAATACCCCAGGCGTCGGGATATTACCGTTTTTAGTAGCGCTGTAAGGGGTAGAAAAAATATCTTTTACAGTTGGGGCTGTAACGCCGATTAAGACTATTTTACCCTTCACCAATTTAGGCTCAACTTTGCGCTGCAAAACTTGAGTTAGTGTCACGCTCTTTGCTATTTTTTCCGCAGAGCGGTAATTGAGTAGAACTTGATAGCCTTGGGCATTAATGTTTTGATAACCTCCTGAGTTCGAGCGCAATTTTGAAAATACTATTTTATTTGCCTGGATTTCTTTTTTTTCTGTTAATTTAGAATCTATTTTTTTGCTATCTAAATAGGCAAAAGCTAGCCGCATTGATAATGAAGTCATTGTCGTTTTACCATTCTTGGCAAACATCAAATTGCGACGCACTATACCGTCGGGATCGAAGACTAAATCGTTAAATCCTACCCGCTTCTCTGGTATGTTAGGATTTGGTGGCACTTGCTGGTACTTTGATTGGCCAAGGAAGGTAATCGGAAATACTTTTGAGTTTTTAAATTGAGTTGCTAATTCTGCATTCCCCGGCTCGTAGGGAATGTCGCGAATTATATCGATGCCAATAGCTGTGGGTTCAAGACGCGCTATTTCTGCGATCGCTTTTGCTAAAGTGCGATCGGAAATTGGCCATTTTTCAATAGTATTAATATCCTGCTCTGTGACTTCAACTATTAGCAACCTGGGGTCAGGGCCCGGATCGGGCCGCAACTGCACCATGAGGTCGTAAGCATTTAATTCTAGTGGCTGCAACCCGCCTAAATGCCGCACTCCCAATAGAGTTCCGGTCACGACAATCCAGATAATAGCAAGAGGTTGCAAGTCAGCGAAGGGGAAGGAATGAGTTAAGTTGTTCCAACTCCACCCTCTCTCCTTCCACTGACGATGAAATTGATGAAAGAATTTGGGCATATTAATAATTGTTGGTTTCAACAATCTAACATTGGCGTGTTCCTAAATGCCCCTTACTGATGCCAAAATTTTAGTGTTCTTGTGCGGTTTTGGCGATCGCACTTAACTGCAATCCCTGCGGATAGCTGTTTTCTTCTTTGCTGCGCTTGATGTCAGCCATTGAAATCTGGGGTTTGAGGTATTTTGCTAAAACTTTAACCACGTCGCCCCGATCGATCGTCCCCGCTACTGAACCAATCGGCGAGAGGACGATGATTCGGGGGAGTTGACGGGCTTCCATGCTGTTAATTACTTCTGCGATGGATGCTTTTTCGGAAACTGTGGGGGTTTTTCCGAGGGGTTTCAAAATGTTGTGCAAAGTCTGAATTGGCCATTGACTGCGTTCTGTGAAGCGGATATCGTCGATCGACACTAAGCCCAAATCCCGGCCGTTGGTCGCAGCAATGTAAAATGGAAACGGATTGACTTCTAACAAATAGCGATCGGCAAATTCTCGCAAAGTCAAATCTGCATCTACAACTCGAAACTCGCGGCTCATCGCATCGCTGGCTTTTATTTTAACCAAGGCTTCTTGCAGTGAAGTCAATCTGCTATAAGCAGTGGCATTGCGAATGCCAAACCAGCCGATCAGCGCCATCCACAAGCCGCCGTAGTCGCGCGCTAAAAAGCATAGGCTCAGACCCAAAGCAACAGCAAGCCAACCTAAAACTTGTCCTGTTTTTGCCGCCCAGCGAACGCCGGTAAATCGAGAGCCGGTGATTTTCCAAATTGCTGCTTTTAAAACTTGTCCTCCATCCAAAGGCAGACCGGGAATTAAGTTAAATAATCCCAAAACAAGATTGATTAGTGCTACCCTTTCGGTGACAATTGCCAGCAAACTTTTTGGGGGAAGAACTTGAGAACCCAAACCGAGGATTAAAAACAGCGAAAAGCTGACTAGAGGACCGGCAATGGCTACTTGAAAAGCTTGACCGGGAGTTTTTGATTCCGAGTCGATTGATGCCATTCCACCAAATAAAAATAAGGTAATAGAATTAACTTTAATACCTTGCGATATCGCCGCCAAGCTGTGTCCGAGTTCGTGCAAGAGCACGGAAGCAAACAGCAGCAGAGCTATTGCCAACCCCCCACTCCAGGACAGCGCATGCCCCCACACACGGTAACTGCTGGCGTATTCGCGGGTTACTAAGGCTAAAATTATAAACCACGAATAATCTATAAGTAGGGGGATGCCAAATAAAGAGCCGATTCGCCAACCTGTCTGCATGAAGTTTCCTGGGAAAGGAGAGCAAGAAAGAGTTTCTATTATATCTTTTCTACCCCTTGCCTTTGCCTTTCCCCTGATTTTTACAGAACTCCGGCGTTACCCAAGCCCAAGATTACTCCGGCTCCCAGCAAGTGGCCGAAGCTGGCTGTTGCCAGCAATTCTGGTACGCCGAAGCCTTTGAACATTCCAGGGAGTGCAACGGGTAAAGCTGGACCCTTGCCTCGGTTTTGCTTGGAGATGCCGTAGTAGCCGATCGTGATCGCCAGCAAATTACATAAAATCATTGTCAGTCCTACCATTGGCGACCACTCGGGTGTTGAGGGAGCGGTAGATTGTACGGCTAACAGCAAAGATGAGTTGATCACGTTTTTATCTCCTGATTTCACAGATAAATTGATTTCCACGATTATAAAAAGCGGTTTGCATTAAACTAAGATTTGTTTTAATAGTTAACAATTCGTTGATATTTTGATACAACTGCGGAACCGAGGAGGAAGAGTGCGGGTTAAAATTTGCGGAATCACTAAATTAGACCAAGGAATTGCGATCGCCCGCTTGGGAGCCCAAGCTTTGGGATTTATCTGCGTGCCGGCTTCCCCGCGCTATGTCAGCCCAGAAACAATTCGCCTGATTGTCGAGCAGTTGCCGGAAAAAGTCGATCGCATCGGCGTTTTTGCCAACACCACAATAGAAAATATCTGTCAAGTAGCGGCAGAGTCAAATTTAAGCGGGGTGCAGTTGCATGGAGATGAAACAGCGGAATATTGCGATCGACTGCGGGAGTTTTTGCCGGGAATTGAAATTATCAAAGCCCTGAGAGTTAAGACTCCTGAAACTTTAGCCACCGCTGCTGTTTATGCTGTTCGTGTCGATACTTTACTGCTGGATGCTTACCATCCAGAGCAATTGGGCGGTACGGGAAAAACGATCGACTGGAGGATGTTATCAGAGTTTAGACCGCAGTGTCCTTGGCTGCTGGCGGGCGGTTTAACACCTGATAATATTTTAAATGCAATTGATAGCGCGATCGGCAATAACTTCAACGGTGTTGACCTTTCTAGCGGCGTAGAAATAGCGCCGGGAGATAAAGATTTGACCAAAGTTGCTCAGTTGTTTGCTAATTTAAGTCAACTTGCTCATCATTGATAAATTGGCAATACCAAATTCGCGCTTTTTATGCGATTCATTCTTTAGTCTGCCTGAGCGAAGCCTGCCTTATACAAGGCAGACATCGTTTCTACAGTAGCAATTTCAACCGCAGATTATTCCCTTTATTGTTTTATCGGCGGATCTCAAAAGTGCGTGAAGCAGAGCTATCTTCCCGCAGGGGTTCGGTGAAGGGTAGGGAATCGCCCTCCGGGTCTTCGTATTCCAAAACCAACTCACTAACCGTAGCACCGGTGGGGCCGCGGCGGCACCAACTAATCATTTCTTCCACAGCTTTTTGGTCGCCTTCAAAGACAGCCTCGACGCGCCCATCGGGGAGATTTCTTACCCAGCCGCCCAGGCCGAAATACTTTGCTTGATTCCTCGTTGAATATCGGTATCCTACTCCTTGAACTAATCCGGAAACAAAAACGCGGACTCTGACGGGCGGCAATGATTGGTTTTGCATAATAAACGGCTCAACTTACTGCTAACATCTGTTTGAAAATTTTAAGGATCAGTTTGATTATGTTAAATTTTAGTGCGATTCCCTTCGGGATAGCTCCGCTTCACGCATTGCCGGGATTCCTGATACGCCGCGTCACCCAAGCTTTTTCAACTATTCCCGATTTCACTGATTGGCTGGTTGCAGCTATGCTCGCGCTGGTTTACACTTCGATCGCTCTTTCCGTGGGTTTTTGGTCGGGATTTCTAAAAGTAGACGTGCAAACCTCTCGGCGTACAATTGTGGGAGTGCTCATTGGCTGTTTGTTAAGTCCGGGCATCACCGAGGAATTATTGTTCCGCGTGTTAATGCTGCCACATCCGTTAGAGAATGCTTCTGGCTTAATGCTGTGGTTTTGGGGATGCGCGAGTTTGGCGGTTTTTGTAGTTTACCACCCGCTGAACGCGCTGACTTTTTACCCGGTTGGTCGATCGACCTTTATGAATCCAGTGTTTTTGCTACTGGCGGCAATTTTGGGAGTTGCGTGCTCCATCGCATACCTGCAAAGCGGTTCTATCTGGCCTGCGGTGGCGGTTCACTGGGTGGCAGTGACAGGCTGGCTGTTGCTACTGGGCGGTTACAGGAGGCTGTATGGTTAAATGTAAAAAGTCCAGCATCACTATTTTGTCGGGAGGATCTCAGTTGTGGGTATCATAGGAGCGATCGTAGGTTTTTTGGCAGGGGTAGCAGTTGCTTACTGGTTAGTGGAAAAGCGCTTAAACAAGCAAAAACAAGAATACTTGCAGCAAACTAGCAGAATTAGTGAAGAAATAGAATTAGCTCAGATGTCTCGGGTGCGACAAGCTGTCGAATCTCAGCAACAAGAACGCGAAAATCAGCTTAGAAAAGCTACTATCGAACACGAAAATTTACTCAGACAAGTTACTACCCAATACGAAAACCAGCTCAAACAAGTTGCAGCTCAATATGAAAATCAGCTCCAACAAGTTCGGGCAGAACGTGACAGTCAGCTCCAACAAGTTTTGGCCGAACGCGACACTCAGGTCCAACCAGTTGCCAGCGTAGACGAGTACGAGCTGCGGCGACAAATCAGCGAGGAATTAGAAGCCGCTAACAATGCTAGGATGCAGCAAAATATCCAATCTTTGCAAGCAGAACACGAACATCATTTACTCAGAGTTGCTGACGAATTGCATATAAATTATCAAGCTCAGATGGAGCAACATTTGCAAAACCTGCAAGATGAACACGAAATTCGATTGAGGCAAATTGCCGAGGAATATGAGAACCGAGAGGTTGAGATGCAGTTAAATATGGAGGCTTTGCAAGAGCAATACGAGAGTCAGTTGCAAGCCGCTCACGAGCAGTTGAGAGAGCACGAAGCTCAGATGCAAGCTACTATCAGGTCTTTGCAAGAGCAGTACGAGAGTAATGTACAACAACAAGAAGTCCCCGAGGAGCAGTTCAGTCAGTTAAATCCCACAGAATTTGGAGATTATTTACCACAAGAAGAAGTTTGGCAGGAACAGTCAAGTGAGTTAAATCAAACAGAAGTTCAAGAAGAGTTAAATTACACAGATTTTTCGGAACCACAACCAATTGATTTACATCAACCAGCAGTCGAACAGCAGGTTCCAATTACCAGACAAGCACCAAGCTATTCCCTACCGCAGTTGATGGGATGTGTTCAAAGTCAGGACAAAGAAACCCGCAAGTTTGCAGCGTCTGCTTTAGGTAAAATGGCTGCTGCTAATGCTGTGAGAGCCGAAGGTCAGCGAGCAATAGAAACCTTGGGAAAATTAGCTCAAGATATTCAGCCGGAGGTGCGCCAAGCTGCTGTGGAAGCACTAGCAATGATTAAGTCTGAAAAAGTGATTCCGCTGCTACAAAAAGCTTTGCGAGATATAGATAGCGGTGTGGCTAAATCGGCAAGTGCTGCGCTCAATAAGTTTAAGTTTTATCCGCGCACTCCGGCGGCTAAGCCGAAAACTGTTGATGTAAAGAAACCAAAGCGTTAAGCATTTACGAGCCTAAATAAATATAGCAATTGTCAATTGCCTACAACACAGTAGGGATACAACATTGTTGTGTCCTTACCGAGGTGCTGTATTTCACTCAATTTCGATTACTACCACAAACTTTGGAGGTTGGGTTGAGCAAAGAAATCCAACTCAATTATTCGATCGACAACTAGCCCAATCCTTAGCAGCAATTACCGACACCCCGCCAGCCGAGGCCGATAGGTTTGATGATGCCCTGGTAACGGCTTTGGCGGCAATTGAGTCGCGCAAAATCTGTTTAAGATTGTGGTTTAACTGATCTGTTGCACTATTCTTAAAATCGCTGCTTTGTACCGAGTATAAATTTGAGGTCGCCAGAGTCGCTAACACCCACATCTAAGCGAATTAATCCAAAGCGCGATCGCACCCTCACACCCACCCCAACACCCGCCCCAGTCCCCGGTTTGTCCCTGACTACCGCCGGTTTTCCGAGTACGCTATCTCCTGTGCCCAAATCCGACGCAAAATCAACAAATAGCACGCCGCCGACATCCCTGCCGACCGGAAACCGATATTCGCCGGAAGCTAAAAAATAACTCCGACCACTGCCAATATCCCCGCTATCGTAACCCCGCACGGAATTGCGACCGCCGAGGCGAAAAGCTTCTGTTGGTGGCAAATCTCCGATTACCGTACCCCCTTGCAAGTTAAAAGCCAGCATTTCGGGCAAGGCTTCGGACTCGCTGATGCCCAACAAAGTTACTGGCACATACTGTATATAATTCGCTAACAGCCTGTTACTCACAATGTTACCTCGCCCCAGAGGTATCGACTGCTCGGTGCTGAGGCTGAGAATCGAGCCTCTGGTTGGGTCGAAGGGATTGTCCCGCCGATCGAGCATCGCACCAAAGGAAACAGTGTATAACTCGTCAACGCCGCTGCCACTGAATGTGAGAGGATTGCCGAGTTCGTCGCGGCGGGCGATATTTAAGTTGCGATCGCGCGTGCTGATATTTGTATAATTCAGTCCCAAAGTCCCTCGCCAATCGCCCAAAGGTCTGGTAAACCTGAGATTTCCCCCCACCCGAATTTCCCGAACTCGGTTCCCGTTGGGCAAATCAATATCTTTGTTGAAAATTTCCGAGATTCTGCGATCGCCAAAAGCTCTCACACTGTATCCCAAACGGTCTTCGGCGGCAACGTAAGGGCTGACAAACTCGACATCGTACTGGATACCTCGGAGGCTGGGTTCAAGTTCCACCGCTAGCCGCTGCGGGTTTCGGCCGAAAGTTCGATCGGTATATGAAAGAGGAACAGCAACGCCAACATCATCACTAAGACTGGCACTCACGCTAAAAGAGCGAGCCGATCGCTCTTGAACGTTGTAGATTACATTAACATCCGTGCCAACTTCTTCGATCGAAACCGTCACTTTGTCAAACAATCCCAATTGCTGCAACTGCTGCAAATCCGATCGTACAACTTCCCGGCTGTAGTTATCCCCCGCCTTGAGTTTGAGTTCGCCTCGGATAAAATCTTCCGAAATTCTGCCCTCAACCGGATTCCCTTTTTTATCAACAGCTTCGCCTCGGGAATTGACAAAGCGAATTTTCACCTCTGCAACGTAAACGCCTTCAGCATTGCCCGCTTGACTGATTTGTAGATCACCGCCTAGCTGTCGGGCGTTGCTGTTTGCTGCTTCGGGGATTTCGGCTTGTGCCGCGACCGTCGCCGGAGTTTTTAACAGAGATGTAAAATCTTTATTGTGGCTGGACTTGAGAGAGAGAGAGCCCCTAGGGGATAGCTGGGCCGCGCTTAGTTCTCCAGAAGCTGCAAGCTCATCCGATGCCTGCAAATCCTGCACAGTTGGGTTCACCTGAGATGTTGCACCATTCTCAATCAGCTTTTTATGAACAGGCAAGATGCCTGTTCCGCAAAACAATTCATCTCTTGTGGAACGGGCATCTTGCCCGTTCTTGAGAATGGTGCCAGATGTGAGACTCACCTCATCCTCCTGCCTCTGTGTCCTTGTGGGACAGGCGTCTCGCGTGTCAATTTCTGGGGTTCCCTCTCTAAACTCCGCCTCAGTCGGTGCGGCACTCGGATCGATCGCCCGCGCTGCCAATTCGCCGCCAGCCAGCGCAGCCAAAGTCAAAAATGCAATAATCGGAATTCGCATAGACATTAAATTTAAAGCACACCCAACGCATATTACCCAAAACCGGGCCCCCTGCATAATTAGCCGAAAAGAAACCCGGTATTTTTGAGGCTACCGGGTTTCTGGGATTCTGAAAGGTGGGAAAGTTCGATCGCGGGCGATCGTTAAATTTGTTTAAATAGCTTGTCGAGAAACTCGTTTCTCAAAATGAGCCTGGGTCTGCTGCAACAGTTGTTCGCGACTGTCCTTAGCGGTGGTAATGGTAGGGAGCAAGTTGCGAGCTTGTAACGTCATGTGAAGCTGTAGGTGTGCTACGTACTCACTGACATCTTCCCGAAGAGAGCAAGCCGGGTACTGTTTTAAAGTAGAGTTCAAAGTGTTCTCCTGCTTTGAGTTTGTAGTATTTTCTAATAATCATAGAGAATATCACGGTCTATTTCTAAGTGCGTACTCCGTAATGAAGTTTAACGTTTGGACTGCTTTTTTGTTACAATTCTTTACAAAGATTTCTTACCTATCAGGAGTCGATCCCCATGCAGTCTCAAGCACTTGTAGGACAAATGCACACATTAAGTACATTTGTCAATAGCACTACCCAAACAGCCGCCTACCTGGACATCGGGTGCGGCCGACCCTTATTGATGCTGCATGGTTTCTTCGGAGAAAAGACTTGCTGGCTGCCATTAATTGAGTTATTGCAATCTCAGTTTCGGTGCATCAGTTTAGATATGTTAGGTTTTGGAGAATCCAGCAAACCAGAAATCCGCTATGACGTAGCTGTAGAAGTTGATTTGGTCCGGCAAGTTGTAGAACAACTAAATATTGAACCTTGCTGCATTATCGGACATTCTTTTGGCGGTTGGGTAGCATCTGCATATTCCCTCAAATATCCTAATTCTGTTAGCAGTTTAGTGTTAGCAGCACCGGCAGGTATTCGGGACGACACTTTTTGTGGTCAATATGATGCTTTGCGGCCGCTGTTGTGGGAAACCCCAGCCGTGGATTGGGCCTTGCAGTTGGCAAAACCTTTTGCTAGTTTAGCTGGAAAAAGTGAGAAATTGCGGCAAATTTCCGGGTGGCGCAGGGAGTTAATGTCTCAACCAGTAGCAAGGTCATTTTTAATGAGCCGGATGCGGCCAGAAGATGCAGTTGATACAGTAGAAAAAGAAATTCACCAATTGCAAGTTCCTACCTTAGTCATCGCAGCAGATAGTGACGAAACAATTCCTTTATGGCACTGTCAAACCTACGCTAACGAGATACCGGGGGCCGAGTTAGCAATTATTCCCAATGCTGCTCACGGCTTGCCGCAAACTCAAGCTCAAATCATGGCGAAGTTGATTTGTAATTTTTTGAATAATTAAGAAAAACTGTGCAACAAGCCGAATCATAAAAATTGTGATACTCGACCCTACAAAATAATTGTGTTTTAGTATACTACTTTAGTAATAAATACAGAATATATTGCTTAGTGTATTGTACAATTTTTTATTATGGCTCTTAAATCTTGTGTCCGCAGGAGCTACAGACATTTAGTGGAGTCGGGGGTATTACCAATGGCGGCAATGAAGAACTATTTTAATCTGGAAGAAATTACGACAGCCAGAAAAATTAGTGCTGCGGTAATTAATATTAGCGGCCGTCAGCGAATGCTTTCCCAACGAACGGCTTTTTTTTGCATGAGGTTAGTGTGTTCTCAGAATGGGGTAGAAAAAGCCAAATTGCGGGGAAATTTGTTAGAGGCGATCGAGCTTATGGAAAAATCGCACCGCGACTTAATTAATATTGGCAGCAGCATCAACTTAGGCAGTCCCCCTTCAGCCACCCTCAAGGCAATGTATTTTGAGCCGCCGCTGTATTTAGACAAACAAGTGCGCGCATATATCGATCGAATAAAAGCATTCGTGCAAGTTCCTGATGCCGAACTCATGCTGGAAAATCCCCATCTGCTGTACATTATCGAAGCAGCGGGCGGCGACTTGCTAGAAGCTTTCGATGCCGTGGTGAGTCAATACCAGCAAGAAAGCGAAATAGAACAATTTGAAATCGACCTCAAACAGGTTGAACTTTATCAAGAAAGTTGTGCTGCTACCGCGAAAGCAGAAGCTCAAGCTGCCGAGATCGATCGCGCACTTTACGAACTCAAACAAACTCAAGCTCAACTCCTCCACAGCGAAAAAATGTCTTCGCTGGGGGCGCTAATGGCTAGTATAGTCCACGAAATTAATAACCCAGTTAGTTTTATTTACGGCAACTTGAGCCATGCTGCAATTTATACTCAAGATTTGTTGCACCTGCTGTGTCTCTATCAAGAATGCTATCCCAATCCCTGTCCCGAAATCACAGCTAAAATCGAAGAGATAGATCTTGATTTTCTAGTTGAAGACTTGCCTAAAGTTATCTCTTCCATGCAAATGGGTTCCAATCGCATTCGCGAAATTGTCAAATCTATGGGCAACTTTTCGCGAACCGATAACAGTAACATGACCATGTGCGATTTGCACGACAGCATTGACAGCACCGTGTTAATTTTGCGAAACCGTCTCAATTCTCAAATAGACCGTCGCGACATTCAAGTACTTAAAAATTATGGAAAATTGCCTCCTGTAGAGTGTTATTCGGGACAGCTCAATCAAGTATTTATGAATCTAATTACCAACGCGATCGATGCTTTGGACGAGGCATCACAAAATCAGCCCTATGCTGCGCTAAAAATTTTGATCACCACAGAATTAGCTGGGCAAGATCGCGTGAGAGTGCGGATTGCTGACACGGGAACCGGAATGACACCACAGATAAAAGAGCGAATGTTCGAGCAGTTTTTCACCACCAAGGAAGTTGGTAAAGGTACCGGTTTAGGATTGTCTATTGTCTACAAAATCTTAGTAGAAAATCACCGAGGATCGCTTCGGTGCGAGTCGGAACCTTGCAAGGGAACCGAGTTTATCCTTGAACTGCCGATCCAGCAAACTTAAGCAATTTACTAACCATCCAAATTTATCTATGTTAAGTGTGGCACGGGCGTCCCGCCTGTGTTAACTGTGTGTGGCACGGGCGTCCCGCCTATGTTAACTGTACTTAAAATTTACACATATCCTAGCCTAGTTCTAGCTTCAAACTTGGCAACAGCTTTTCTAAATTTCTGAGAGATTTCTGTTGCCAAGGAATATCATTTGAACCCAATACCAAAAGTTGAATCGTTTTCTTTTTCCGGACGCTAATGACAAATTTAGACAGCATACTGATACCAGAACTGTTAACAAATTCCAATTGTTTTAGGTTCAAGGTAATAGTAGGAGGTTCGCCCTTGGCGACCTCATCTAACAATTCGGCTATTGGTGCATACTCTGCTGGACCGCTCAGGCTGAGTTCGCCTTGGAAAGTGACTGTGACTGATTCTGCATCGTACTGAATGCTGTAATCTTCACCTTTAATTTCTTGAATGCCCATTGTGATTTTGTGTCCTGACTAAAATATTGCAATCGCACAAGAGAGTAAATATTGAAATGCTAGAAACTAGACCCTAATTTGAACCACAGTCGTAACAATGATGGTATCACTATCTGGTCTGCGATCGAATTTCCAACCTATCTTAGCTGAATAGTCATTAATCATCGTCAGCAATCCCAATCCCGATGTGTCGTCACTTTCCGATTCCGCATTCTTTTCAAGCTGCTGCAAATAAAGTTCATTTGGATCGGAATCCATAATTTCTTGAATAAACTCCTTCAACTTACTTGCCCCTTGTGGATTCACACTATTACTGGCAAAAATTACCGCCGTTACCTCTATTTCACCAATAAAATGTATACCAAATCTGACCTTGTAATTAGCATCATCGTTGTTAAATTTTATCGCATTTTCTAACAGTTCGTTGGCTACGTAGCTCACAGCTCCCTTGCTTTCTTTTATCCGTTTCTCGCTGCTAGCATCCTCCTCATCCACCGGTAGAAAGCTAGACAAATAATCGGCTACAAAATGAGCTGAAAGCCTGTTATTGCGCCAGCGCTGTTTGATGGGGCGAGAACTGGGGGTAAATGTAAGTTCTAGGCAGTCGTGTTCAGGAGGAAATTCTTCAATGAATTCTCCAAATATTTGTGTCATTGTTTTTAAGCTTCCAGATGTCATGATTTCTCTCCCTCCAATAGATGTATTAATGTCACTTCTGGGTGAATTTCCACACGCCATCCCAGTTAGCAGGAATACTATTTTCTAACAGCGATTGGATGCGTTTTAGGTAAAGTTGACTGGGCTTGTCATCTGGATTTAGGGCTACTATTTGTTCAAAACAAGCTCTGGCCTTAGCAAAATTTCCCTGACAATATTCTTGGAGTCCCTCCTCAAATATAGGCAAAGTGTGAATTTTGAGCGATCGCACTGGTTCTACTTCAACATCTAACACCTCACAAACTGTAATGGCTTCTTGTCTACCTTTGACAATAGCCCGATCCAAAAAACGGATATGATACTTTTCGGGTTGACTCAAACGTTGTACCACATCTCCAGAAATTAATAAAGATACGCCATAATACTTAGTCAAACCTTCCAGACGAGCGGTGAGATTGACATGATCGGAGAGCGCATCTGCTTGCATCCGATTCGCGTCTCCAATAATCCCAACCATCGTATCACCCACATGGATACCAATGCCAATCTTCAGCGGTATATCCCCATTTATTTTACGGCTGTGATTGTATTTCTGCAACTGCTCCAATTTCACAATTCCTGCCTGAATAGCATCATCCACGCCATCAGGAAAAACTGCCATCACTCCATCTCCAATATACTTGACAATAAAACCGTTGTGCTTACGGATTTCGGGACTAATTTGCTGTAAATAGTTATTGATGAAGTCAAAGTTTTCTTGAGGAGTCATTTGCTCCGCCATCGTGGTGAACGAACGCATATCGGAAAACATAATTGCCATCTCTTTGCTCACGTGATCTCCAAGCTGGAAATCAACCATGCTCTGCTTGCCGAGAAATTGGAGAAATTCATCGGGAACGAAACGTCCGTAAGCCTGCAAAAGTTTCTCTAATTCTTGTTCCCGCGCTTTCACTGTTTGCACCATATGGGAAAATACCTGTGCCAGTTCTCCCAGTGCATCACTGCGCGCTGCCACATCTGACAATATCTGGGGTTGAAAACTATTGTTTTTTACAGCAATAGCTGCATCTATAACCTTTTTTACCTGCTCGATGTAAGTCTGCATCTCTCGGTTTTTATGACGGATCTGGTTTTCCAGATCGGTGGAGTGTTGTGTAATAATTTCTACTAAGGTTTCATAGCTATTTTTTTCATCCTCGACTTCCTCAAGTTTTTGGCTCAACTCCTGTAGCTGGATATGGAGTTCTTCGGGAGATTTAGATGGTGCTAAATTTATTTTTGGTTTCATAATTTATACTTCCGAATCTGGAAGCGCAAAATTGTTTGACTTCCTCGCTATAAATTATTATAACTTACAGGCGCGGAACTCGAAATCCTGTTTCTGCTTCGATGCTTGAGCACTAAATCCAAGACCTCTTGTAGACACCGGGTTGGCGACCGTCAATCATAAATTCTGCACAATATTTCCCTGTTGCTTCAATACTAGCAAAGTAATGTCATCAAAAACCTTTTGTTTTCCAATAAATTTTCGCAAATCATCGATGGTGGCTTCCTTGATTTGTTCTGCGCTCAAATGCCAGTTTTGAGAAACCACTTCACAGAGTCTTTCAATACCGTAGAATTTTTTGTGCATATTCCTAGCTTCGGGGATGCCGTCAGTATAAAGCACCACCCCGTCCCCCGGTTCTAAGTCTACTAAAACATGACTAATCCAACCGGAAATATCCTCATCTAAGCCGATCGGAAATCCCAAATTTATTGTGTCTATCCGCTGGATTTGACCGCCTTTCCTGACCACAATAGTTTCCTCGTGTTGACCGCTGATACTAATTGTGCTATCGGCGTAGTTGAGCAAAGCTAGGGTCATATTTTTGTCCGAGTTCATCCGCTGGATATTTTTATAAATAGTGCGGTTGAGGGTATCTAAAAAGCGAACGGGCTCTATTTCTTGAACTTCTTTCAAAGCGCGAACAGCAGCTTGAGTCATTACCATCAAAATTCCGCTTTCTAGTCCGTGTCCGGTGACATCACCAATGCAGAGCGTAACCACCCCGTCAGTACAAAGTACGTCGTAGTAATCGCCACCAACTTCATCTGCTGGTTCCATAAAGCCAGCGATATCTAACTCTGCAATTGCAGCTAATTCCGCAGGTTTGGGCAGAATTAACTGCTGCATTTGTTTGAGGATATCGAGTTCGGCACTCATCCGCAGATTTTCGTTTTTGAGGCGTTGGTTGAGGGCAGAAATTGCCTGATTCGCTTGGGCTAGTTGGGCTGTACGTTCTTCAACTTTATCTTCTAGAGTTTGATATAGCAGAGCATTCTCCAGCGAAATTGCTGCTTGGGAAGAGAGAATTTTTAAGACTTCCAACCTGTCAGGAGTAAATGCACCTGGGGCGAGACTATTTTCTAAGTACAAAATGCCGATCGCTTTACCTTGGTTAACTATGGGAGTACACAATACAGATTTAGGTTGGTGCTGAATAATGTAGGGGTCAGCCGCAAAGATGTTTTCAGTAGCAATATCATTAATTACCAAGGTTTCTCTGGTACGCCAGACGTAGTTAATGGCAGTGATGGGAAGATTTTGACTTTGAGAAAGGGGAATATTGGGTAAATAGCAGCGCTCGTCTAAGCATTTAGCAACAATCGATAATTGGCTAGCTCTTTCTAAGATGATAGAGCCTTTTGAGGCTCCCGCATTTTGGGTCAAAATTCCGATCAAAGTTGATAGCAATTCCTCGACGTTTATTTCTCCAGATATGGCTTGAGAAGCTTTAATAACTGTTGCCAGATCCAGCATATTGCCAATATTATTGCCCGTAGAGGTGAGGGGTTCGACTAGAGTTTGATCGATTGTATCTGCCGCATACAAACTTGTTTTCTGTTCGAGAACCTGGTAGAGTAATTGGGGATATTTTTGTTCTAAATCATGAATTTTTGCTGGAGATCCCCAGCGAGCATAAGCGTAGTAAGCGTCCGTTAGATAGACGCGGGCAATTTTATATTTGCCTAATTCAAGGTAGAATTTAGCTGCCAATTCACCTGCTAGTGCTTCTTCTTGGAGGTATTGGTTTTCTTTTGCCGTAGCAATGGCGCGATCGTACAAATCCATTGCTTCGAGCCTGTGTCCCAATACTCGTGCTATTTCTGCGGCTACTAAGTCATACTTGTGCTGATAATTCATGGGTGCATGGAATGCCCAAGTTTGCATTTTTTCCTGATTGGCTGCAACTTGGTTCAAGTATTGTTCTTGAGCGCTCGAATCAGCATGGGGATACAGTGCCACCAGGGCGAGGGAATGGTAAAAATTGTACTGGGGAACCATCATCAACGAGCCGACACCCGCGACATATTGCTCTGCTAGCTGGGCATTTTCCACAGCCCGATCGCGATCGCCAAACAAATAATTCACAACCAATTTAGCAAAATAAACCCCAAAGAGGGAAGAGACATTATTTGCTGCCAGCAAAACTGGTAACATTTCATCTTCATTAAAACTCTCGCCAACTAACCGACAATTGTCCTCAGCTAATCCTTGTAAGTTAAATGTAAGTTGTCGCCATATTTTAGTATAATAAGTCTGATATTCTTGTTGGTAATTCAGCATTAGCTCGAGATACTGCTCGTATTTTGTATCTACCGCTCTTAAGTTTTCACCGCTAAAAAAGCTGTAGATGCAAAGATACATAGCCGAATAGCAAGCATACTCGATATCGCCAGTTTCTAAACCGCTTTGGACTGCTGATACCAAAGACGCTATGCTCGATCGACTGGGTTCTTTCCAATGTCTCACGCAAGCATTGTACACCATCAGAACTTTCGAGTGAAATTCTTGGGATGGGAATTTATCTAATACCTGCAAAGATAGTTTGCCGTATTGATAGCCTAATTCAATTTCTCCGATTACTTCACAGATTAAACTGCAACAAGCATAGGCATAACTAGCCGGCGCAGAGTTCCCATATTTGCTACAAATATGTGCCATTGTAAACACAACGGCTGGGTAAAGTTCTGGACTAGCTAGATAAGCGGCAGAAGCGATCGAACATAAAATCCTCAAAGCAGCAATTTTATAAGGATTATTAATTTGAGGCAAATTAGCTAAGGCAGATATCTCTACTTTAGTAGGAAGTTCTGTTTCCAAAGAAACACCCAGCATTCCCAAAACTTGCAATCCAGTATCTACTGCCGATTTCATCTGATTTTGAGCAATATAAGACTGAATTTGCGCTTCGTAAACTCTGAATTGATCGAGGAGATTGTGCGCTCGACATAGAACTATTTCCGCCAGTTGGTGCGACAAATCGAAATTGGTATTCAAATATTCGGCTTCAACCGCTTCTACATAAAGATCGATCGTCAAGTCGTATAAATTTGTCCAGCTATCATCGGCTAGCAGTTTTCTGCCGATCCTTAAATAATCCACAGCAGCAGCATAAGCTGTAGAATTTTTAGCTTTACATCCCGCAATTAAGTTCAAGGAAGCTAGTTGATTTCTTTCGGTGCGATCGACAATTAATTCCACTCCAATATTCAAGTGGTTGACAATATCAAATATCCGATCTTCTTTTTCATCATCTGGGGTATTCCTCAACAACAATCTGCCAATTTTTAGGTGAGTTGACTGTTTTGCCTCATCGGGAATCAAAGAATAAGAAGCTTGTTGAACGCGATCGTGCAAAAATTTGTAACTGGGCAATTGACAATCGGCAACAGCTAATGGTGCAGACTCCCCATCACCTGCAAAAAATTTGTAAACTTCACTTTGCGGTAAAATTAGACCTTCTTGCAATGCTTTCCATAAATCAGCCGCAGTGTCTATTTGAGATTTTTCACAAACAACAGCTAAGGTTTCTAAATCAAATTGACTGCCAATACAAGCAGCTATTTTTAAAATGTTTTGAGTATTTAGCGGCAATTTTTGCAATTGATTAGCCATAAATTCGACGACATCATCGCTGACTGCCACTTCTCTAATTTTAGCAATATCGCACTGCCACCCCCCCCTTTCTCCCCCATCCAACGGGGTAAAATCGAAATAGATTAACTTATCTTCATGCAGCTTTCTGAGAAATTGATTGCTAAAAAAAGGATTGCCTTTAGTTTTTTGAAAAATCAATTCTGTTAAAGAAATCGAGCGATAGGGCGGACAACTTAAAGCATCAGCAACTAGACGATTTAAGTCAATTTTTGAAAGTGGCGCGAGAGTAATTTGATTAATTATAGGGGCTGGGCGATCGATACTGCGATTTGGTAGATTGCGAATCTCTGATAAAGTCAGCATTAATGGATGAACGCTGGAAACTTCATTATCTCGATAAGCGCCAATTAGCAGCAAATGTTGACCTTCTGATTCGCCGAGCAACAATTGCATTAGTTTCAGAGATGCTGCATCTGCCCATTGCAAATCATCTAAGAAGATCACTAAGGGGTGATTTTTGGTAGCAAAGACACGAATGAACTTTTGAAATAACAGATTGAAACAAATTTGTGCAGGATTGGGTTCTAATTCCTGGACAGCAGGTTGCTTGCCAATCAGCAGTTCTAATTCTGGGATAACATCAATAATTACCTGAGCCTTATCGCCTAAAGCGGACAAGATTTGGGCTTGCCACTGCTGAACTTGAGTAACACTTTCTGTCAGTAATTGCTGCAGGAAACTTTGCAAAGCTTGTACCCATGCTGAGAATGGAATATCGCGCCTGAATTGATCGAATTTCCCTTTGATAAAGTATCCCCGCTGCTGGACGATTGGCTTGTGAACTTCGTTCACCACAGCGGTTTTGCCAATCCCGGAAAAGCCTGCTACCAACATGATTTCGGTAGTAGCTCTAGGGGGGAATTTCTGAGGCTCTCGGCTGCTACTAGGGGAAACCTCCAAATCGGCGGCTGCGGAATTTTCTTGGGGACAGGCGACGCGGTGGAAGGCTGCTAATAGAGCCAAAACTTCGGTTTCTCTGCCGTAAAGTTTTTCGGGAATGACAAAGCGTTCGGGAATGTCTCTGCTTCCTAATTCAAACAGTTGAATAGTGCCACGCTCTGAGTATTCTTTTAAGCATTTTTCTAAATCGTGTTTGATGCCACCAACTGTTTGATAGCGTGCTTCGGCTGTTTTCGCCATCAGTTTGAGCACTATGTCATTCAATACTTGGGGGATGGCAGGATTGAGGGCGATGGGGTGAATTGGCTGGCGAGCAATGTGAGAGTGAACCAATTCCATCGGCTCGTTAGATTGGAATGGCAATTGTCCTGTCAACAGTTCGTAAAAAGTTACTCCAAGCGAGTAAAAATCGGTGCGGTAGTCAATCCCACGATTCATTCTTCCAGTTTGTTCGGGAGACATATAAGCTAATGTCCCTTCTAAGATGTTGGGATTTTTAATTTCTGGATTTTCTCGAGGCAAAAGCGAGGAAATACTAAAGTCTATTATTTTAACTTCTTGAGTTGTAGGGTTAATTATAATGTTCTGGGGTTTGATATCTTTGTGAATAACTTTGTTGTTATATATTGATTCTAAACAAGAGCAAATTTTCAGGGCAATTTCTAAAAAATTTTCTATGGTATTGGTAATTTTGTCCTTGAGGTTCCAAGTCTCATTGGTGATGTATTCGGCTAGAGAAATTCCGCCAAAATCCTCCATCACTAAGGCAAAACCGTTACGGTATACTTCCAGACTTAAGTGTTTGACAATACCGGAATTTTCAATATTTTTGGCAATGGTGTACTGATTGCGAAACTGCACCAGTTCGCTGAAAGTGGGATACTCTGATTTGAGCAGTTTGATGACGACTGGTTGATTGTCTGATTCAGAAAAACCTCGGTAAACCAAGGTTCTAGAGCCTGAGTAGAGTTGTTCGATCGCCCGGTAGCCCGGAATTGATATCAGGGTCATAGTTACTATAGTAAATCTTAAAGGAAGAAGGCAAAAATCGATGGAGCGATGCAATTGGGGGCAATGGTTTCAGCGATTCAGAACGTACTTACCACCGCTCAGGTTGCTAAATCCTAGTAAGCTTTTAGTTTAAGGAATATAAAAAAGTTTGCGGTCTTTAGTGATTAGTTTACTACAGCCGGCAAGGTTTAGGGAAGATTTGACCAAAAAACAATGATCGAGCCCTAACCGATCGCGAATCACATCAATTGTGTTAAAAACCTTTGAAGCGCTTGCTTCGTAAGATCGATCGCCTGGTAAAGTCACATTTGGGATATTCAGGTTCCTGTTGGTTGAATTCCGGACAAATTTCTTGGTACATCGCTATTTTTTTATTGTCTGAAATAGAGTTAGGGAAATTTGCGTTTGGGTTCTTGATTACTGCTGGGAATGGCGGGTATAGTTCGTCTTGCTGGACTCATGGCTGGTCGTAGAAAGCTTTGATGGCTGGTAGCGCTCGCTGGGGTGGCGTACCGCTATCTAAATCTTCGCTAAAAGCAATCCAGAGTTTGGTATCAACGCTGCTCATGTAGTCGATAAACTTGACAGCATTAGCCTGAGAATCTTGATTGTTACATCGAGAATAATTCACAGCTAAATTATCAGCAAAAACCAATGGTTTAAGTTCCCGAGCATAGGGATTTCGTGTTGCACAAAGAGGTAGCTTTTGGGTATCGGACAAGCGGATATAAAAAGAATTTTCCCAAAAGCCCATAAAGCTGCTGGCTCCTGCTAAAAAGTCCTGGTATCCCGCGTTGGGATGTTGATTTTAGTAGTTGTTGACACAGGCATTTGTACCATTGACTGCACATTCCGAAGAGATTTCTACTAAATTGTTCATTACCTGCGGATCGAGCGATTTTTCCAAAGCTTCTGTCACTTGCTCAAACCCAAACAAGTCTGTATAGCCATCCAAATAAAAGCCGATCGCATTCCAGTCACTGTTAAAATTGGCAATTCATCGCGGTTTTACGGCTGGTTTGTGAGATAATTAATTAATTTCGGCACGTATTTAACCTGCAAAATATCCCGGTCTCGCCCGAATAAAAAATACGAACATAGCAAACTCAATACGGTTCAGTTAAGGCTAAAATAGTGGTAAAATAGGTAGGGTGTCCAAAAAGGGAGAGCAAGTAAGGTGCATCTCAAAGAATTCTCATTAGTATCTCCCAAAATCCCAAGTAGGGAGATATTCAAAGCAATAGAAATGGCGATTCCTGCAAGTGCAATCGAACAGGCGATTACTAAAACAAAGGTTGAAGAGAAACGTCATCGTGCCCTGCCAGCACAACTGGTAGTGTGTCTGGTAATAGCAATGAGTCTGTGGTCAAAAGATTCAATGCGGGATGTCTTAAAAAATTTAATTGATGGTCTTAATGAAGCATGGGTGAAAATTGGTAAATATTGGCGGTTTCCCTGTAAATCGGCAATTACTCAAGCCAGACAAAGATTAGGAGCGGGCGTGATGAGACAGTTGTTTCATTCCTTAGTGCGACCAATGGCTACAGTTGAAACAGTAGGAGCTTTTATTAGCGAACTCAGGGTCGTAGTGATAGATGGAACCTGCTTAGATCTCCCAGATAGTGATGAAAATGCCCGGGTTTTTGGTCGTCCGGGAAGTCGTCCAGGTACAAAAGCAGCGTTTCCGAAAGCTAGATTAGTTATTTTATTAGAGGCGGGAACACATTTAATATTTGACGCCTTAATGTGTCCATATAAAATGGGAGAAAGAGTAAGAGCGTTAAAGTTGTTACGCTCAGTAACGCCGGGAATGCTATTGATGTGGGATAGAGGTTTACATTCTTATGCGATGGTAGAAGCCACAGTCAGTAAAGGTTGTGAGTATTTGGGGCGAATTCCATGCAACGTTAAATTCTTAAACGAAACACAATTAGATGATGGTTCGTATGTGAGTTGGATTCATCCATCCGGCAAATTAAGAAAAAAAGGATTTCAGCCCATACAGGTAAGAGTAATTGAATACATGATTGAGGCTCCCGAACGCCCAGAAGCACAAAGTAGATATCGTTTAATTACGAGCTTATTGTCAGCAGAAAAATTTCCAGCGCACTTACTTGCCCGTGAATATCATCAACGTTGGGAAGTGGAGAATACGATTGATGAACTGAAAGTACATTTATTAGGACGAAAAACTCATATTCGTTCTCAAAGACCAAAGGAGGTGGTACAAGAAATTTATGGTTTACTACTAGGACATTGGGCTGTACGGTCATTAATTTTTCAAGCAGCAAGCAACGCCAGCATTTCACCCTTGCGTCTTTCTTTTACTGGAACATTACGAGTTGTTCGTCGTGCGCTCCCCAAATTTCAGCGGTTACAACCACAAGAACTTCCCTTTTTTTGAGTTGGTTAACTGGGGAAGTTATCGCTCAAATTATACCGGAAAGAGTTCAGAGAAACAACCCAAGAGTTGTCAAAAAGCCTGTTTCAAAATTTCGCTCTAAACAAGTTAAACACAGAGGTACTGGAATCATAATGAATCCTCCTGTATTTATTGTTTTAAGCACTGCATAGCCCTTAACTGAACCGTATTGATAGCAAACTCGGAAAACCGTAGAGTTGATTTTTGTAAGTTGATGCTTCTAGGTCTACTTGCCAAAAGTTTGAAGTTGATATTGCTGGAGAAGCTGGAAGAATCAAATGATTATCGACTGCATCACCTAACATTAAGGTATCAAGTTCAACTAAATCAAATCCCTTTTGACCCAGAAGATTCGGTAAAGTGCTGTAGGTATAGGTGTCATATTCTAATTCTTGAGTCATTACTGCATTGAGCAAAATTTGGGGATTTTTCTGTTGCAACTCATTAACAATCCGCTGTACCATCGGCTGAAAATTTGCTTCTGGCGTTGTCGGTAAATAGGGCTACAACAATACCGATAAAGTCTGCTGGACTTGATCGGTGAAAGATAAATAGCGATCGCGACTATTTGCGGTGACGTTCAGATTGTCCGCATTGTATCCCGCACACTCCACGCGATCGATCTTTTGCGTCGAAAAATCCTGTGGGTTGAGTGCAAGAGTTTCGCCTTGTGAGAGGGCGATCGTCTGTGTATTTTGGTTAACCGTGTGGCGAATCTCGCCAGCAGCATAACAGGTAATTGGCTGGTTAGTAGAATTGTGAAGGGAAATCTGACCTGCTGCATTAGCAACTCCGGGAAACAGAGTTATTACTGCGATAGTTAAGAAGATTGACAGTAGTCGAAAGATGCTGTTTGTCATTTATTTATAGAGCAGAATAGAGCTTTAATTACTAAGGCGGTATCTCCAGCATTTTATAAAATTTTATTCATATATTTTTTACGAAAAACACAGCCGTTTATACTGCTAAATATCGGTTTTTAGAAAAGCAGCTATCTGTGAATAAAGCAAGAATCCCAACAGACAAAACTTAATCTTTTTTCTTGATAACAAGCAAGGTAATGTCATCAAATACTTTTTGTTTTCCAATAAATTGTCGCCAATCATCGATGGCGGCTTCCTTAATTTGTTCTGCGCTTAAATGCCAGTTTTGAGAAACAATTTCACAGAGTCTTTCCATACCGTAGAATTTTTTATGTATGTTTCTAGCTTCGGGGATGCCGTCCGTATAAAGCACCACGCCGTCCCCAGGTTCTAAGTCTACTAAAACATGGCTGATCCAATCGGAAATATTCTCATCTAACCCGAGCGGAAATCCTAAATTTATGGTGTCTATCCGCTGGATTTGACCACCTTTCCTGACCACAATAGTTTCCTCATGTTGACCGCTGATACTAATTGTGCAATCCGCATAGTTGAGCAAAGCTAGTGTCATATTTTTGTCGGAGTTCATGCGCTGGACATTTTTATAAATAGTGCGGTTGAGGGTATCTAAAAAACGCACCGGGTTGGATTCTTGCATTTCCTGAAGAGTGCGGACAGCAGCTTGAGTCATCACCATCAAAATGCCGCTTTCTAATCCGTGTCCGGTGACATCACCAATGCAAATCGTGACAACCCCGTTCGTACAAAGTACGTCGTAGTAATCACCGCCTACTTCCGAGGCTGGCTCCATAAATCCCGCAATATCTAAATCTTCAATGGCTGCAAGTTCAGCAGGTTTTGGCAGAATCAACTGCTGCATTTGTTTGAGCATATCGAGCTCGGAGCTCATGCGGAGGTTTTCCGCTTTCAGGCGCTGGTTGAGAGCAGCAATTTGTTTAGTGGCTGTAGCGAGTTCAGAGGTACGTTCTTTGACTTTATATTCTAGCGTTTCAAAGGATTCTTGCTGTTGTCTCGCCATGCTGTTAAAGGAATTTGTTAAGGTTTCAATTTCCCAAATCCGACTGGAATCAACGTTCTGGTTGAGAGCACCACCTGCTAGATATTGTGAAGCTTGAGCAATTTTATTCAGGGGGCGAGTAATCCAGCTAGCGGTGAAAATACCCACTCCAACAGAGACAACTAGAGCCACAATACACAGCAAAATGGTGTGGCGAGTGTTAGCATAAATTTGCGCCATAAAGTCGGCTTCAGGAACTACTACTACAATCAGCCAATTGAGACCGTACTTGTCAGTTAGCGGAGAAACTTGGATGAATTGCCGCTCACCGTTCAGCTTAAAGTCAAGTTGAACAGTTTGATGGATGTCTTCCAAACGCTTGAAGCGATCGAGCAGCTCAAACACACTTTGACGCATCAGCGGGTTGCTGCTTTCCTGTGCTTTGATCCGCTTTGTATCTTTGCCTGTTCCCACCGAAAGAGGCTGTTCTTTAACCGAGGTGGCTATTAATTCACCCTGGGGTTCAATGATAAATACTTGACCGGAATTACCCACCCTTAAGGTTTGCAGGAAGTGGCGAATTTGATCGAGTCCCATCTGGCAAGTCAGCAGGCCAATTAGTTGGCCTTTGGCATCGTAATAGGGTAGACTCGCATTAATTTGCAGCGTACCATAACCAAAATTAATATAAACTTCACTCCAAGCTGCCTGTTTCTTCTCGACAACAACTCTGTAAAAAGGGCGCGTGCGAACGTCGTAATTGGGCGTGGTTTTGTCAATTTTTGTCGGGTTTCCATCAGCGTCAAGGTTGTAAAATATCAAGTCGCCACTCCCGGGAATTAGTTGCTGGGCAAGCTGAGGTTGTTCAAGTCCAACCAGCCGATTTACCCAACCCACACGCAGGTACTGACCTTTTTCGTTGGCAATTCCCGCGTAACCGATCGAATTAAATTGCAGAACTTGTTTCCAAAAATAGGGTCGAGCTTGCTCTAAATCGTCAAAGTTCAACACCCCCAGACGTAAAGCATCGTAATTGATCTGATTCACGAGTGGCGGATCTTCCAGATAGGTTTGGACACGTTCGTAAACTCTCGCACTCACTTCCTGCCGCAACTGATTAACAATATCGTTGACTATCTGCTCTCCGTTTCTGTAAGAGAGATAGCCAACGCAGCCAACAGCAGCCAAAATTTGGAGTACAAAGGGAACTACCAAGACATTGCGGAGACGGAATTTGCCCGATCTGGAGCCGATCGCACTTTTTTCTGAAACCATTGTTAAAAACACTCCCAGCGGGCAGTTTACAGTAGGTTGATTAAATTTTCAAATGCTGCCCTAAATCGGAATAACGACGCCGCGAACATCGTCGGCAGCTTCCGAACCAAAAAAGTAAATTACTTGAGCTAGAGATTCAGGTTTCACCCATTAGTGAGCCTTTTCCGAACCCATTAACGATGGATTTGTCGGAGTATCAATCACACGGGGGAGGACAGTATTAGCAGTGATATTAGTACCTTTTGTTTCATCTGCGAGCGCCTTTGTGAGCGCCACCATTCCAGCTTTAGCAGCACAGTAAGCCACCCATTGCCCAATCGGCTGTTCGCCCCCACGCGAAGCGACAGTCACAATCCCCCCATTCCGCCAGTCAAAAATACTTGTTTGCTATTCATGATTTATAAGTAAGTAGGTACAAATAAATATAACATGGGGAGAGTGCGGGTTTTGCAGTAGTAAACTCGCTGCTGCCATAGATTCTAACTAAACGCGCCCCTACAATTTCCGATTTTATATTCAGGTTTTTTCCGATGACCTATTTACCTTTTTGGATAGGTTAAGAGCCAGTGACAATGTTATCATATGCAAAACTGAACAAACATCAACCAATCTGCGTTCATCAGCCTGCATCAGCGGTTAAAATAAAAAAAAATACCAAACAAAAATGAAAATTACTCAATCCCTGCACAGCGCCATACTCATCTCCAACCTGGAAAAATCCCAACACTTTTACAGCACCGTACTAAGACTGCCAAAAATCGATCGAGACTTAAAATTTCCCGGAATCTGGTATCAAATCGGCGACTTCCAGCTCCACTTAATTTTAGGTGCAACAATTATCCCAGATGCCGTAGACCATGCCAAATGGGGACGCAACCGACATCTAGCATTTTCTGTTGCTAACTTAGAGGCAGCCAAACAGCAGTTAATCGCTCACAATTGCCCGTTCCAAATGAGCGCGTCAGGTCGAGCGGCATTATTTACCCAAGATCCCGACGGCAACATCATCGAACTCAGCGAGTAACAGATGAAAATCATCGCTTATTCTTACACCGAACCGCTACTGGAAGCAGCACCCGCACCGGAAATTTGGGGTCAAGAAGTCGATCGCACCTATCAAGACTTAGGAGGGCGGCAACAACTTCAGCAACTCCTCAAAGACTGCCAAACAGAACCAGTCAAATACTTATTAATTCAGCGCTTTGAAGAACTCGGCGACACTGTACAGCAAGTGTGTTCGCACCTCTGGCAACTCGAAAACCTCGGCGTCGAAATCATCGTACAAGCAGAAACAGAACCGCGAAACCGCAAAAACTTGCTGCAAATACTCGCAGAAATCCAGCGCAGCCAACACAGCCGGAGTATTCGCAAAGGACACGCGCGCAACCGCATCAAATCCCGCATTCCACCGGGTAAGGCTCCCTACGGCTACCGGCGCGGCAAAGATTGTTATACGATCGATAAAACCACCGCCCCCACCGTCAAAGACTTTTTTGAACACTTTTTAATTTACGGTTCCTTGCGAGGTTCCGTGCGGTATTTAGCCAAGAAATACAACAAAAAAATTTCTGTAAGTACCGGCCGCCGCTGGCTGACAAATCCCGCCTACCGAGGCGATTTGGAATATCAAAACGGCCAAGTAATTTCTAACACCCACGTCCCGATTATTTCCAGAGAAGAAGCTGCCCAAATAGACAGGTTACTGCGCCGCAACCGCTGCCTTTCTCCTCGCAGCGCTAGCGCCCCACGTTCCCTCGCAGGTTTAGCAATTTGTGCAGAATGCAAATCGCCCATGACAGTTGCCAAAGTCACCTCCTACCGCAAAGAAAAAGAATACCTTTATTTGCGACCGATTAACTGTCCAAAACAGCCTAAATGTAGCGGCCTTTCCTACGATGAAGTATTGCAATTAACCATCGCCGGTATTTGTCGGGATTTACCCGATGCTGTTGCTGGGTTGCAAATGCCGAATATGAATGGAGTTAAAGCAGGAATTGTCAGGGCGATCGCATCAAAACAAGAAATCCTAGAGCAACTTCCCGCCCTGATTGACAGCGGCATTTTAGACACGGAAACGGCAGAGTTTAGATCCTACAAAATCCGCACCGAAATTGCAGAACTGCAAAGCAAATTAGCGCAACTACCCCCAGTAAATTTGCGAGAAACTGCCCAAACAGTTTCCTTTCCCCAATTTTGGCTCGATTTATCAGAATCAGAACGCAGGTTTTACTTTCGAGAATTTATCGATCGCATTGAAATCGTCCGGGAAAATACAAATTGGAAACTGCAAATTATTTTCATTTTTTAAGGATTAGCTCGACGTTCATCCGTAGCTCCTAGGTTAGATGCCCGACTTTTTAAAGAAGTGGAATATTTGGGTAATCTATTAGTTCGCTAGGAGTGGAATTCGTTTGAGAAACATCGGTTTCTACCGCTGAATTATCTTTTTTACCTTTTAGCCAATAGACAGTCATCTCTCCTTTTCCTTTAACCGCGATCGCACCTCTTTCCTCAAATAAATACCGCTCTTTTAACAGTGCGTAAATAGCCGTAGTAACTTGAATATATCCCGGTAATCCTTGACATTCCATCCGAGAAGCAACATTAACCGTATCTCCCCACAAGTCATAGATAAATTTTTTAGTGCCAATTACTCCAGCAACTACGGGCCCTGTATGAATGCCAATCCGAATTTGAAAGGGTTCGCCTCTGTCAGTTTGAAAATCAGCGATCGCTTTTTGCATATCCAAAGCCATATTCGCGATCGCTTCTACATGATCTGCCCTCGGCACAGGCAACCCACCCGCTACCATATAAGCATCTCCAATTGTTTTAATTTTTTCCAAACCGTGTTTTTCAGTTAGTTGGTCAAACCTGGAAAAAATCTGGTTCAGTACATTTACCAATTCTAGAGGTAACATTCTAGCAGCAATAGACGTAAAATCGACAATATCGGCAAAAAGCACTGTTGCTGAATCAAACCTCTGGGCAGGAGAACCCTCGCCCTTTTTCAAATTTTCAACAATCGCGGCTGGTAAAATATTCAGCAATAAATGATCCGACTTTGTTTGAGCAAGCCGTAAAGCTACCTCCACCCCCTGCCGATCTTTAATTTCGTTTTGCAAACGTTCGACAAGTTCTTGGTATTGCTTTGTTTGCTCTTGAAGTAACTGTTGTTGATTTTGAATTGTTAACTGATTTGCCACTCGTGCCAATACTTCTTTAGCGTGAAAAGGTTTAGTAATATAGTCAACTCCTCCCACCTCAAAGGCTTTCACCTTATCTAAAACGTCATCTAAGGCGCTTAAGAAAATCACGGGAATAGACCTGGTTTTTGGTGAAGCTTTCAACTTTGCACATACCTCATATCCATTCATGTCTGGCATCATCACGTCCAGCAAAATTAGAGTTGGCGGAAACTCCAGCACTGTAGCGATCGCCCTTTGACCGTTCAGCGCTTTACGAACCTGATACCCTTGTTCGGTCAAAATTGTAGATAAAAGCCGCACGTTATCGGGCTTATCATCAACTACTAAAATGTTGGCTTGAATGGTAGGATATTGATTGCTTTCCATGCGAGGGTTCACGGTTGTTTTTTAAGCTCAAAGATATTAACCCTTAATAATTCGCTCTCCATCCAAACGCAACAGTATAAATTTTGATTTTTTCTCCTACAATAGAGAGGGCAGGGAGAGGTTGCGGGGGTTAAGGTTAAGTCTTTTTTAAATAGGAGATGCTCCTAAGTAGAGATTAGTTGGAAACTGGTACTCTAATCGTCGTAAGTGCTGATTGCGCTAGCTCTATAATATCGTCAAACAGGAAATCCTCCACTAAAGTAGTTAAAACTTGTGCCGCTACAGCAAATTCTCTAGGCAATTCCTCAATCAACTTGATAATTTTATTGTCGCAACATTCATGAGCAGCCTGAGATATCTTCTCGACCCACTCATGAGGCATTTGACCGAGTTGTGACTCGACAGATTGATTGCTAGTCACTCCGCTAATTTCGCTTTCCTTTTCTAGCGGTGCATCAACAGATTCCTCGTAAATGTAGCGCACTCCTAAAAATTTTTCCATCTTCGCAAATAATATCTTTGCCTCGAAGGGTTTACGCATGAAATCATCGCAGCCTGCTCCTAAAATAGTTTGTCGTTCCTCTTCAAAAGCGCTAGCAGTAAGAGCAACTATTACAGTTTGTTTTCCGAGAGGATGAGCTTTAATTTTTCTGGTGGCTTCATAGCCATCCATGACAGGCATCTGCATATCCATCCAGATCAGGTGCGGTTGCCAATCTTCCCATACCGCAATAGCTTCTTGACCATCTCTAGCTTCTCGCACGAGGATGCCTAGTGGTGACAATAATCTTTCTATTACTAGGCAGTTATCGGCGCGATCGTCAACAACCAAAATCCGGTATTCTGGTTGATTCGGGGCTAAACCCATGACTTTTTTCTGCGGTTTAAGGATGTTAATCTCGCTTGCAGTGGCCAGGTTAATTTGAATATCAAATGCAAACTTACTTCCCAACTCTGGTGTACTGCTGACAGTAATATCTCCTCCCATCATTTGTACAAATTTGCGGCTAATTGGTAAACCTAATCCAGTCCCCTGTTGAGATTTTTGGCCGGTTTTTGTTTGCTCAAAAGGTTCAAATAACTTATTCATTTCTTCTGCGGCAATGCCAAGGCCGGTATCTTCAATTTCAAACTGAAGGCGTAACAATTCCGGGTGAAGGTCATGCGCGTCTGCACAATCACAGTCCGCCAAGTTTTTGGAATGATTAAAACCAGTGCACCATCCGGGTTTTCTTTGTATAGCTGCGGTTTCAACCGCTAAGCTTTCGCAATGTTCACAACCCGCGCCGATAAGTTTTGTTTGTGTGTCCGAAAACTCTGCGGTTTCAGCCCCTAAACTTTCTTCTACCTTCTTTTTAACTCGCAAAGTAACGCTACCAATCTCTGTAAACTTGAGCGCATTTCCTACAAGATTAATCAAAATTTGGCGCAATTTACCTTCATCTCCACTAACAAAGTCCGGTACACCGTCACCCACTTCAAGATTTAGCTGCAATTTCTTAGATTTAGCTTTTAAGCGAAACATTTCTTCTAAGGTTTTTAGCAAGCGCATTAAATTAAAACTGCTTTCATTAAGCTGACTTCGGCCGGCTTCAATTTTGGACATTTCCAAAATGTCATTAATTAGGGCAAGCAAGTGTTCACCGGCGCGATTAATAATTTCTAGGTGCTGTTGGTGTTGATTGTTGAGAGATGGATCGCGCACCATCACCTGACTAAATCCGAGAATTGCATTCAGGGGAGTCCGCAGTTCGTGGCTCATAGAAGAAAGGAATTCGCTCTTGGCGCGGTTAGCTGTATCAGCAGCTACGACAGCTTTTTGTAATGCTATTTCTGCTAATTTGCGTTCCGCAATTTCTGTTTTGGCTTGTTCAAAAAGGGTGCATTGCTGGATAGCAATTGTTAGCTGCACGGAAATTTGCTTGAGAGATTCTATCTCTGAAGAGTTCCAATGCCTATGACTGCGGCAGTGATGAGCAATGAGTAGCCCCCACAGTTTTTCACCTTGCAAAAGGGGAACCACGAGGTTAGCTTTAATTTCAAACTCGCTCAGTAAATTAACGTGGCACTCTGAAATACCTGCCGTGTAAATATTGTCGATCGCGCGAATGTGTCCCTGCTCGTAAAAAGAGACGTAGCCTTCTCGAAAGCAAGGGTCATTAATGTCAATTCCCAAAATTGGCATCGTACCGACGGCTACCGACTCGACGGCTACCACTCCACTCCAATCTGGGTTAAATCGGTAAATAATAGTCCTGTCTGTGGACAAAAACTGGCGGACTTCTTCCACAGCCATTCTCAGCACTTCTTCTAAGTTAAGAGAGGAACGAATTCGCTCTTGAATGGAATTCACGAGCCGCTCCCTTTTTACTTGTTGCTGCAAAGCTGCTTCCGCCTGTTTGCGAGCAGTAATATCTACTCCATAACCAACGCACTCCACAGGTATGCCAGCAGCATTTTTGACTAACTTGATCTCATCGTATATCCAGCGATAACTACCGTCTTTGTGCCGTTCGCGGTATTCGTAAGAAATCGTTTCTTTTTCCAAAAGTTGAGCGAATGAAGTAGCAACAATTTCTCTATCTTCTGGGTGAACCAGGCTGTGCCAATCAAGGGAACCATCAAGAAATTCTCGCGCTTCGTAACCAATCATTGAAACAATATTATCGCTGACAAATGTTACGTCATAATTTCCCCCTAATTTGCAGCTAAAAATCACCGCCGGAGTAGTCGCCAGCAAATATTGCAAGCGTTCGGTGACAGAGCGCAAGTTTAACTCAGCTTGCTTGCGATCGCGAGCTTCCATTGCTAAAGCTGCAATCTGTGCCACATAGCTAGCGAAGCTTTGTTCGTCGAGCGTCCAATTCCTCGTCGTTCCCTGATGTTCTAAACAAATTACACCCGCAAGTTGTCCTTGATGGCTAATAGGAACATCTAGCATCGACGAGATGTTTAAAGGCATCAAATAAGATTCGCTAAATTCTCGGGTGCGCGGATCGGTTTTGGCATCAACCGCTGCGAGTACCTGTTCTGTATTCAAAGCTTGGAAATAGCTAGGATAGTCAGCAACTTTCAGTTCTACACCCTCGCTGTGTTGATTGGCCGTCAGTTCGTAGAGTTCGGCACACCACATTATGGATTTATTTTGCTTATAAAACCAAATACTTCCCCGATCGACATTCAGGGTACGGGTTGCCATTTGTGTAATTTCTCTCAACGCCTCGCTGATATTTCCCTCGTATATACTAGAATTTTTGGCTAATTCTAGCAATCCATTTTGTTGTTCTGTTAACCTAGTTTCTCGTTCGCGCAAAGCAGATTCAGCAGCTATTCTTTCTCTAATTTCCGCTTCTAAATAACCGTTGATTTCTCTCAACTCTGCGGTGCGCTCTTGCACTTTCATTTCTAAGTCATCATAAGCACAGCGCAAAGCTAATTCTGCATCTTCACGCACGGCGATTTCACACTGCAACTTGCGATTTATTGCCTCTAATTCTTGTGGGGTTTTTAAAGATAAAAACTGTGGCAATAGTGTTACCATCGAGGCGGCTGTGTAGCAGGAAACCAGTGCAGTAATTCCTTTCTCAATTCCCGACAGCCAATAGGCAGAATGCCACAAGGTCCAAATTTCTAGCAAGTGACCCGTGCCGCAGAGAATGATAAATGCACCGAATAAAGCGAATATTCCTAAAAAAGGAACATCGCGCCGCTTGAAGATAAAATAAATTAGCATCGCCGGAATTGAATAGTAGGCGATCGCGATTAAAAAGTCCCCAGTTACGTGCAGCCACACTAAAGGCGTTTGCCAAAGATAGCAATGGCCGTGAGGCATATACTGAGTTGGGGAAAAGATATTTTTGAGTGCTTCCCACATAATATTTGCTATTTGCAGATAATGTTGATGTGAACGATGAGTAAGCTAGGAAAAAAAGTAAAATAGATTCAAAATTGTAGCGGGATGCGGAATGAGTTATTAACGCCTCAACCCAGCTTGTTCATAACAACTTGCTTGTGAGCCAGGTGGCAATCGCATTGGCCAAGTTGCGATTGCAAAGGAATTTCAATGATAAACTCAGTACCTCTCCCAACCTCGGAAGTGCAGCGCAAATAACCTTCATGGGCTTGAATAATCTGATAAGAAATTGCCAAACCCAGGCCGGTACCAGAACCGATAGGTTTCGTCGTATAAAACGGATCGTAAATTTTAGCGATCGCGTCATAGTCTATGCCCGTGCCATTATCAGCAATGCGAATTTGCACCCACTTGCCATCAACTAAAAGCGTGCGGATACGAATTGTTAGCAGGTGGCAATAGGTATATTGGAAGTGTTCATAGAAATTATTTTCCCAATAGCCTTTAGGGGAATCCCCCTGCTGTGCAATCTGTTCTAAAGCATCAATAGCATTAGATAAAATGTTCATAAATACTTGGTTAATCTGTCCAGCATAGCATTCCAATAGTGGCAACTCTCCATACTCTTTAATCACTTGAATCGGCGGACGATTTGTTTGTTCTTTCAAGCGGTGCTGCAAAATCATTAAAGTGCTATCGAGTCCTTCATGAATATTTACCTTTTTCATGTCGGCTTCGTCTAACCGGGAGAAATTGCGTAAAGATTTAACAATGTCCTTAATTCGTTCTGCTCCTATTTTAAGCGAACCAAAAAGTTTTTGCAGGTCTTTTAAAATAAAATCGAGTTCGATAGTGTGAATCTTGTCTGCAATTTCCGGCGCCGGATTGGGGTAATAAACTTGATAAGCCTGAATCAATCCCAAAATATCTTTAATGTATTCCTCAGCCGGAATCAAATTGCCATAAATGAAGTTAACAGGGTTATTGATTTCGTGAGCAACCCCAGCTACCATTTGCCCCAAAGAAGACATTTTTTCAGTTTGCACGAGTTGAGTTTGGGCTTCTTTGAGTTGTTGCAGAGTTTCCTCTAGCTGCTGAGTTCGTTCAAGTAGTTTCGCTTCCGAGTGCCGCAAGGAATTTTCAGCCAAAGAGCGATCGCGATTTTCCTGTTGCAAAAGTTCATTGGTTAATTCTAAAGCGATCGTCCTCTCCATCACCCGTTTTTCCAATTCTAGCATTAATTCCGAGAGTGCTTCTTGAGCTTGTTTGCGATCGCCAATCTCATTTTGTAAAGCTAAATTTGCCACCGCTAATTGAGCGGGACTGGGGATAGCCAAAATTTTTGGGATTAGTTCCACCAGCACTGCTGCTGTAGATAGCGAAATCAGCGCTGTAATCCCTTTAAGAAAACCCGAGAACCAATAATTAGGATGCCACAGCGTCCATATTTCCATAATATGGGTAATACCGCAGCAGATAATAAAAGAGCCAAACAGCATGAAAACCCAGTCAAAAGGCACATCTTTTCGCTTTTGGACAATATAAATGAGGGTCAGGGGTATCAAAAAATAAGCGACGGCTATCAAACCATCGGACAAAACGTGTAGCCCTACTAATCCAGGCTTCCACAAGTAGCAATGACCGTGAGGAATAAAATAATTTGGAAACATTGTATGAACCATTTGCGGTATCAATCCTCTTATTTTATAAGATGCTTTTGACGGATGACAGTATGGTTAAAAAACCTGCTTCCACAAAAAGAAGAATTAGGGTTGTGTGCTTAACACTTGCGATCTGGAGATGCAAATACCTGAAAATAGCTTTAATTAAATTAGCATAAATTAACTAAACTTTAGCCATGTCAACGCACTTGTGATGAGGAGATACAGCGACCTGAAAATAGCTTTAATTAAATTAGCATAAATTAACTAAACTTTAGCAATCTCAAGTGTCACATCTTTAAATTGTACTTTCACGACCAAATGTGACACCTGCATGACATTTTGGCAAACGAGCGAGAAAAACTGAACACTGCTACCTGAAAAACCCCGCTAGCAGCTCTTGAAATTGGGTTAGAGCGCTCAGTGACCCATGAATCCTTTATTGATATTGGTGCGCTGCGGTGAGATTTAACAGATTTGACCAGCTAGTCCCTGAGAAATGTCGCGACAGAATCGTGTCGCAATCCAATAGGCGATCGGCTTTACAGTCAATCATAAGTGATAATATCAACGATACACTTAGATGGTAATTGCCGGTTATGACAATAGATGAGGTACTACAGCTAACTCGTGTGCGATCGCAAAAAGATTTATATCCCGTACAAGAAATCATACTCCGCCAAGTTTGGGAAGGAAAGACTTATACAAGCATCGCCTCTACCTCTCATTACGGAGAGCATTACCTGAGAAACATCGCCTCGTCCTTGTGGCAATCTCTCTCTGAAATCTTGCAGACACCTATTAGCAAATCTAATTTTCGCTCCTCAGTAGAATCGCGTTCCCTGACCGCAGACGAACGAGAATTAATTGAAGAATTCACCCGCAGCCAATGCCTAGCAACACCTTTAGAATATCCCGGCTCTCCAGTACCCATCGGTTCTCCATTTTATATCCATCACCCGCTAATAGAAGAACTCGCCTATCGAGAAATTGCCAAACCAGGAAGTGTTCTGCGGATTAAAGCTCCCAGAAAGATGGGAAAAAGTTCTCTCCTGCTACGGATTTTAGATCGCGCTAATTCTCTTGGGTGCCGAACTGTAAGTTTAGATTTTCAGCAAGCCGAGGAAGCTGTTTTAGACAACCTCGATAAATTTTTACGGTGGTTTTGTGCCAACATCAGCCGTCACCTAGAATTGCCACCTCTATTAGAGGATTATTGGGATGAAGACATGGGTAGCAAAGTAAGCTGTGCTATCTATTTACAGCAATATATTTTAGACCAAATAAATAGTCCGCTTGTCTTAGCTTTAAATGAAGTCAATAGGATTTTTGAGTATCCAAAAATTGCCAGAGAATTTTTCCCGCTGCTGCGAAGCTGGCATGAAGAAGCAAAGCGGATTAAAACCATGGAAAAACTGCGGTTAATCGTTCTTCACTCCACAGAAATTTATATTCCTTTAAGGCTCACTGAATCGCCTTTTAATGTCGGTTTACCGCTGCAATTGCCCTATTTTACAGAAGAGCAGATACTTGCTTTAGCCCAGCGTCACGGACTGGATTGGACAGATGGCCCCGATGCCGATCGACTCATGGCAATGGTGGGGGGACATCCTTATCTGGTGCGCCTAGCTCTTTACCACCTCTGTCAAAACAGTTTAACGCTAGATCGGCTACTACAAGAAGCTCCCACCATAGCCGGAATTTATAAAGATTACTTGCGGAGTTTTTGGGTGACATTCCAAGAGTATCCCGAACTTGCGGTTGCACTTAAACAAGTGGTAAAATCGGAACGCGGAGTGGAATTAGATCCAATAGTAGCTTCTAAATTAGTTAGTATGGGGCTGATCCATATCGATAATAACCGCTGTACGCTGAGCTGTGAGTTGTATCGCCTATATTTTGCTTTGCACAACTTTATTTAGATCGAGGTTTGAGAGTTTATTTGCCTAAATTATTTTAGAATCAAGCGATCGCATCACATCCTTACCTCTCAATAAACTCACTAAATACTTACATTTAAATTAATCCCTAAACGGCATGACCAAGGTTACATACCAAATTGGTGGCAGTCTCGCCAGTGATGCGCCTACCTATGTCGAAAGACAAGCAGATATCGAACTTTATGAAGCCTTAAAACGAGGCGAGTTTTGCTACGTCCTCAACTCCCGACAAATGGGCAAATCTTCCCTTCTCGTTCGCACCCTGCACCGACTGCAAGCCGAAGGATTTCTATGCAGCGCGATCGACATGACTCGCATCGGTAGCGAAAACATTACTCCTTTACAGTGGTACAAAGGAATCGTTGGGGATTTGTGGCGCAGCTTTAATTTATTAGGAAAAGTTAATTTAAAAACTTGGTGGCAAGAACAAGAAGAAGTTTCTCTCCTGCAAAGATTGAGTCAGTTTATTGAAGATATTTTATTAGCCGGATTTGCGGAGAAGCAAATTATTATATTTGTCGATGAGATTGATATAGCAATTCCATTTGAGATGTAAATATGAATTTCTATGGTAAAATAGGAAAGTTTGATAATAAATGAAAGGG
>NZ_JAUBRM010000117.1:0-15401 GCF_036701905.1 Microcoleus sp. MON2_D5 | reverse complement strand
CATCTTTTTTCACAGTTTTACTAGCTTTTTCATTTTCGCGCTTTTTTCATATATTTGCAAAAGTGAGATGCACCCATTCGTTTCACTGTGCGATCGCTCCTAATACTTTCAACGTCGCTGCTTAAGCGTGCGTTAATCCAGTTGCACCTTGAATATTCATGCCTTCAAGCATGGAACCGTGCAATTTACTGGCGCGATCTATTTGTATGACTGTTTGCACAAATTCAATATAGGTGGTTGCCTTCAAGCTGTCGCCTATAGCAAGTTAAGTTTTTTACAGTGCAAATTGATAGATTAACCATGCCATCGCAGAGTAGAAGGCTGGCTCTAACTTAAGTTAGAATCCGAATTTGATCGAAAGTACATTCATACAACCGATCGACCATCAATATCTAAATGCAAAATCCGGTAGCGATGTCCCACACCTTTGATGCGGGCGAGACCTGTTTGCCCCCCGGATGAAGCGGCTGTCACTACGAGCTATTGCCGTGAACCGACGACGACAGACCCTGGCTGCCTCAACGCTTCAGCAATACGGCTCTTGATTCCGAGGCAGCCTGTGGGAGATCTTGAATCTGAAGCCCCAGTCCCCTGAGGGACAGCAATTTTTCAGGAACTACTTGACTATTGAGAAGCATCTGCTGCTGTTCCTCGACAATGAGACGGTGCCGCCGACCAATCATTCCAGTGAACAGGCACTGCGCTGGAGCGTGGTTTTTCGCAAGGTCACCCATGGCTTTTACTCCGATTGAGGTGCGGAGTTGTTCGCCCAGGTGCGGTCGTTGGTGAATACGGCTCGCCGTCAGAGTATCTCTGCCTTCCAGACTATTTCCCATGCCCTTGCCTCACACCAGTCTGATTGGCTACTGAGTTGAGCAATTACAAGTCAAGATATAAAGATCTACACAAGGAGCTTTATATTCTGGAGTTTGGCAAGCGATATACTTTGGGAAACGGATGACAGTCTTTCGTCGGGGGGCGTTCAATGATTACCCTGCCTGGAGTTACTATCCACAGCAAAATCTATGAGAGCTTAGCTTCTTTGGTGTATCGGGGCATCAGAGAGCAAGATAACTGTGCAGTGATTGCCAAAGTTCTCAAGCAGGATTATCCCTCTCCTCAGGATTTAACTCGCTATAGGCAGGAGTATGAAATTACTCGCTTTCTCAACATTGAAGGCGTAGTCAAGGCATACAGCCAGCAAGACTACCAGCGCACGCTGGTTATTCTTTTGGAAGACTTTGGTGGAGAGTCTTTAGAATGCTGGATGCGGCAACAATTAGACTTCTGTCCCATGCCACTGTCGGTTTTTTTGAATATGGCGATCGCCATTACTGATAGTCTAGGCAAAATCCATGCGGCTCATGTCATCCACAAAGATATTAATCCTGGCAACATTGTCTTTAATCCGAGGACTGGTGTTGTCAAAATCATTGATTTTGGCATTGCCACTCGCTTCAGTCGCACCAATCTCACATTCAAAAGTCTCTATCTTCTAGAAGGAACCCCCGCCTATTTGTCGCCAGAGCAAACCGGACGAATGAACCGTATGCTCGACTATCGCACCGACTTTTATTCACTGGGTGCAACCTTCTACGAACTGTTGACGGGACAATTACCGTTTCCCACTAAAGATCTCCTAGAGCTAGTCCACAGCCACATTGCCAGACCGCCGACTCCCCCGCATGAATTAAACTCAACGATTCCCCAACCTGTTTCAGATCTTATTTTGAAACTGATGGCAAAGAATGCGGAGGATCGCTATCAAAGTGCCTGGGGCATCAAAGCAGATCTAGAGCGCTGTGCCCAGCAACTGGCAGAAGTGGGTTTAATTGAACCTATGCCATTGGGACTGCAAGATATTTCCGAGCAGTTCCGCATTCCTCAAAAACTATATGGGCGAGAAGCGAAGATTGCAGCATTATTGGCGGCTTTCGACAGAGTGGCAGGGAATGAGGGAATAGGGGAATGGGGAAGTGGGGGAGCAGAAGAAGACATTACCCTACCACCGCATCGTGAAATGATGCTGGTCTCCGGTTATGCTGGCATCGGCAAAACGGCATTGGTGCAGGAACTCCATAAACCGGTCACAGCAAACCAAGGCTATTTTATCTCTGGCAAGTTTGACCAATTTGGGCGCAACATTCCCTACAGCGCCATTGTGAATGCCCTGCAAAAGTTAGTGCAGCAACTCTTGAGCGAACCAGATGAGCAGGTGGAAGTGTGGCGATCGCGCCTGCTCACTGCTCTGGGAAGCAACGGACAAATCATCGTTGATGTCATCCCTGAAGTTGAGTTAATCATTGGCAAGCAGCCGCCTATACCCGAAGTTGGAGCAACAGAAGCACAGAATCGCTTCAATCTCACGTTTCAAAAATTTGTGCGGGCGTTTTGTGCAAAAGAGCATCCCCTGGTCATTTTCTTAGACGATCTACAGTGGATCGATTCTGCGACTTTGAAGTTAATCGAACTCATCTTACTTGATGAGCAGATCCAGTATCTGTTTTTGATCGGAGCCTACCGAGATAACGAACTGACTCCAACGCATCCGTTGGTCTTAACGCTAGAGAGCATGCGAAACCAGGGAGCAGTACTTCAGGAAATCATCCTGGCTCCCTTAACGCTGGAACCGTTGACTCAACTGGTGGCTGAGACATTACATTGCAATCCTGATACCGTTCGCGCCCTAGCCCAAGCTGTGTCACGTAAAACCGAGGGCAACCCTTTCTTTGTTGGTGAATTTTTGAAAATGCTGTATGGCGAAAATCTGTTGACTTTCGATGCACAACAGTTGAGCTGGCAGTGGAACCTGGCAGAGATTGAAGCTCAAGATATCACTGATAATGTGGTGGAGTTGCTGCTGCGTCAGTTGCAGAAATTGCCGGAAGCAACACAGCAAATTCTCTGCATAGCCGCTTGTGTCGGGGCTGAATTTGATTTAGAGACGTTAGCGATCGTTTGCGAAAAATCACCGAAAGCAATTTTTCAGGATTTATTAGAAGCAATACAAGCGGGATTAATTCAACCTCTGTCTGACTTGGACGAAGACTTGTTGGTTCAAGAGTATAAGTTTTCGCACGATCGCGTGCAGCAAGCGGCTTATGCCCTAATTGATGAGTCGCAGAAACAAGTGGTTCATCTGCAAATTGGTCGCAATCTCCTCAAAAAAACGTTGCCAGAACAGCTATCAGAGCGGTTGTTTGAGATTGTTGATCATCTCAATCATGGAATTGAACTTGTCTCTAATCAAGCCGAACGTAATGAGATTGCTCGATTGAATTTAATAGCAGGTCGGAAGGCAAAAGAGGCGATCGCATATAGTACGGCAAGAAACTATTTAACTACAGGGAGACAATGGCTAGCAGCCTCTAGCTGGCAAACAAATTATGACCTGACCTTGGAGTTATATGTAGCAACGACAGAAGTTGCCTATCTGTGTGGCGAGTTTGAACAGGTAGAATTTTGGGCAGAGATTGTCTTTAAAAAAGCCAAAACTATTCTTGACAGCATCAAAGTTTACGAAGTCAAAATTCAAACGAACATCGCGCAGAGTCAGCTATTAGGAGCAATCAATACAGCATTGCAAGTTTTGCAACAACTGGGAATCAGTTTTCCAGAACAGCCAGATCAGGCAGATATTCAACTTGACCTCAACGCAATTACAGCCTGCATCAGTGGAAAACCAATTTCTGATTTGCTTTATTTGCCGGAAATGAGCGAACCAGACAAATTGGCAGCAATGCAAATTTTGTCAAGCATCACACTCGTTGCCTATGGTGTCGTTCCTGACCTGATGCCCTTACTGGTTTCTAAACAGGTTAGATTGTCAATTCAATTTGGCAATGCCTTTGCCTCTGCCTTTGCCTTTGCTTCTCATGGAGCAGATCTTTGCGGAACAGGAGACATTAAGACTGGCTACGAGTTCGGAAACCTGGCTCTCAGGCTGTTGTCAAAACCCAATACTAATTCACTCAGAGCTAGAACATTTCTGATCGTATATAACTACATTAATCACTGGAAAAATCATGTTAGAGAAACGTCTAAGCCCTTACTGGAAGCCTATCAAACTGGGCTAGATACTGGAGATTTAGAGTTCGCCGCCTATTGCGCTCATATCTACTGCTTCCTATCCTTTGCCCTTGGAAAGGAATTGACGGAAGTAGAACGTGAGATGACAACCTACAATCAAGCCATCCGTCAAATCAAACAGCAGGCAGTACTGACATGGAATCAAATATTTCAGCAGTCTGTCCTAAATTTGATGGGATGCTCAGTCAATCCCTGTCGTCTCCTTGGCGAATCTTACAATGAGGAAAATGGATTGCCACAACATAAATTAGTAAATGATGGAGCCGCTCTCATTGGGATTTATTTCAACAAGCTTTTTCTATGCTACCTATTTGCTGACTATGTTCAAGCCGTTGAAAACTCAACTATAGCGGAAACCTATTTAATTCGTGTCACAGCGACTCCCCTTGTTCCTCTGTACTACCTCTATAACTCTCTAGCAAGGCTCGCAAAATATCCTGAAAGCAGCGCTCAAGCTCAAGAGGAAATCCTCAACCATGTTGCTGTTACTCAGGAGAAAATGAAGCATTGGGCATATTATGCGCCGATGAATTATTTGCATAAATATCATCTGGTTGAGGCAGAGAAGGCGCGAGTTTTAGGTCAGTGGTTTGAAGCAGAAGAATTCTACGAACAAGCCATTCAAGGTGCTAGAGACAACGAGTATCTTCAAGAAGAAGCATTAGCGTACGAATTAGCTGCCAAGTTTTACCTGTTTCGTGGCAGAGAAAAATTTGCTCAAACCTACATGAAAGAAGCTCACTACTGCTACGATCGCTGGGGCGCAACCGCTAAAGTTAAAGACTTAGAAACTCGCTATCCACAGTTCTTTTCTCAGTCGTCTAAAGCCGTTTCCACATCAATTCCTATTACTGCTGAAACTATCACTCATCCCTTCCATACTGCTTTCGATTTAGCAGCAGTGATGAAAGCTTCACAGGCGATTTCTCGTGAAATTGAACTGAAGCAATTGCTGCGATCGCTGATGAAAATTTTAATTGAGAATGCTGGCGCACAAACCGGATATCTGATTTTAGAAAACTCAGGAGAATGGTTGATTGAAGCGGCTTGTGAACTCAATGCCGATGAGAATGCTTGTGCGACTCAGGTGTTACAGTCTATTCCAATTGCCGATCAATTGCCAGAATCAATCATTCAATATGTGATTCGGACTCTGAAGCCTGTCACCTTAAATGATGCGACTCGTGAAGGTGCTTTTATTAATGAGCCATACATTCAACAGAACCAGCCTCAATCTGTTTTCTGTTTGCCGCTGCTAAATCAAGCCAAGCTGGTCGGTGTATTGTATTTAGAAAATCGGTTAGCAACTGGAGTATTTACACCAGAGCGATCGCAGGTCTTGCAGCTATTATCGACTCAAGCAGCGATCGCCATCGAAAATGCCAACCTTTACTCAGAACTGCAAGCTAAGGAAAACAAGATCACCCAGTTCCTTGAAGCGATTCCGGTGGGAATTGCGATCGTGGATGCGACAGGTTGCCCTTACTATGCCAACCAATGCGGCACTCAACTCATGGGTAAAGAAACTGATACTTCCGTAGCACCGGAGCAGCTCTCAGAGGCTTATCAGCTTTATGTAGCGGGAACGGATCAAATCTATCCAGCGGAAAGCTTGCCTAATGTTCGGGCATTAAGGGGCGAACGCATTAGGACTGAAGATATAGAAATTCGTCGAGATCATGTCTCAATTCTACTGGAGGCACGGGGAACACCAGTTTTTGATCAACAGGGCAATATCACTTATGCGATCGCTACCTTTCAGGATATTACGGAGCGAAAACAAGCCGAGAAACTCCTAGCCGACTACAACTGCACTTTAGAGCAACAGGTCGCAGAACGAACTGCTGCGTTACGACAAAGTGAAGCAAATTATCGCAACCTGCTACAAACCGCGAATTCCGTCATCATTTGCTATGACACGCAAGGACGAATTCGATACATCAACGATTATGGGGTAAAACTTCTTGGCTATGAAGAACATCAGATTGTAGGGCGAACCTTATTTGAAACCATCATTCCAGACATCGAAACCTCTGGACGCGATGTCAAACCATTTGTTCACGATTTACTTCGTAATCCTCAATTGTACCCGCAAGGCGAGAGTGAAAACCTGTGTCGAGACGGTCGGCGAGTTTGGATGGCCTGGTCGAATCAAGCCATCTTCAATGACCAGGGAGAGGTTGTTGAAATCTTATCGGTTGGCAATGACACCACCCAGCGTAAACAAGCAGAAGAGGCTTTACAACGCAGTGAAGCTAAGTTCCGAACTATCTTTGAAAACTCGCAGGTTGGCATCTACCGAACCCGCACCTGTGATGGATTAATTCTCGAAGCCAATCAACGCTTTGCCAATCTGTTTGGCTTTGATTCACCAGAGGAGGTGATTGGGCTGAAACACACTACAGACTGTTATGTGAATCTCAGCGATCGCCAGCAAGCTATTGAATTGCTGAAGCGTGATGGTGAACTGCAAAACTTTGAGGTGCAACTGCAAAAACGAGATGGCACGCTATTTTGGGGACTTTGCTCTACTCGTCTGAATGCAGCCGATGAATGCATCGAAGGTGTGATTGCGGATATTAGCGATCGCAAACAAGCAGAAGCCGCCCTGCGTGAAAGTGAGCAACTGTTGGATATGTCTTTCTCCCAATCCCTTGACGGCTTTTTCATCATGATGCTTGATCAGCCAGTGCAATGGGATGACACGGTTGATAAGGACAAGGTCTTGGACTATGTCTTTGGTCACCAGCGGGTTACGAAAGCCAATGATGCCATACTCGCTCATTATGGACGTAGCCAAGAGCAGTTTATTGGTTTCACTCCTAACGACTTGTATGCTCACAATCCAGCCTACGGCAAACCAGGGTTAGCCTACGGCAAACAGGTGTGGCGGGAACTTTTTGATGCTGGAAAGCTACATATCGAAACGGATGAATGCAGATTGGATGGGACTTCAATCTGGATTGAGGGGAATTATAGCTGCCTTTATAATAGTCAAGGCAGAATCATCGGTCACTTTGGGGTACAGCGGGACATCAGCGATCGCAAACAAGCAGAAGCCGCTCTACAAACGAGTGAAGAACGACTACGCTTGGCATTAACCGCGTCAAATCAAGGACTCTTCGATCACAATATCAAAACTGAAGAAATCGTGGTTAACCCAGAATACGCTTTAATGCTGGGCTACGATCCGGCAACATTTCACGAGACCAAATCTAGGTGGATTGAGAGTTTGCATCCTGATGACAGAGAATCAATGCTTGCAATTTGCAATGCTTTTGATACTGGAGAAGTCCCCAACTATCGAGCAGAGTATCGCCTGCGTACCCGGGATGGTCAGTGGAAATGGATTCTTTCTGTCGGCAAAATTGTTGCTTGGAATGAATCCGGTGAACCCATCCGATCGTTGGGAGTTTATACGGATATCGACGATTACAAACGGGCAGAAGCAGCGTTGCAAGCCTCTGAAGCAGAACTGCGGGCACTCGTTTCAGCCATTCCCGATCCGCTGTTTGTCCTTACTGCTGAAGGGCGACTGGTCGAAGCAGTCGAAGTGAAACCGAATCAGTTGTATCGACCTATTGAGGAGCAGATTGGTCAAACACTGCACCAGATTTTTGAAAAAGAACAAGCCGATGAATTCCTGGGTTACGTTCGGCAAGTACTGAGAACCCAACAAATGCTCACAGTTGAGTACAGCTTGCAGATAGCTGAAAAAGAAGCCTGGTTTTCGGCTCGCATTGCCCCAATCGACCACGACCAGGTGATTTGGCTGGCACGAGATATTACGGCGCTGAAGCAAGCAGAAGCAGCCTCAATTTTAGAGGAGCGCAACCGCATGGCACGCGAAATTCACGACACACTCGCTCAGTCGTTTACAGGCATTCTGGCTCAGGTGGGAGCGGCAAAACAGGTGCTAACGGATGATTTAGAAGCAACTGGGGCACACCTAGACCTGATTAAAGAATTGGCGCGAACTGGACTGACTGAAGCGCGACGATCGGTTGTCGCGCTCCGTCCTCAGCTTTTAGAGGAGGGCAGTTTACAGAGCGCTCTACACCGTCTCATCGCTCAAATCAGAACTGCCGCAATGGATACCACTCTACATTATGAGATTGAGGGTGCAGTGTATGCTCTACCCACTGAAGTCGAGAATAACCTATTGCGGATGGGGCAGGAAGCATTAACCAATGCGATTAAACATGCCAATGCTGACGAAATTCGAGTGCAGCTAGTCTACGATCGCGACCAGTTTTGCTTGCGCGTGAGAGACAATGGACAGGGCTTTGGAGTTGGGAGTATTCCAGCTTCTGAGGGTTTTGGCTTACTGGGCATGAGCGAACGGGCAGAGCGCATCGGCGCACAACTAACGATTAGGAGTCAACCTGGACAAGGAACAGAAATTATTGTCACCGTCAACCCTTGAGTGAGCATCACAATGAGCCAAGCCATGACCATTCGGGTTCTGATTGCGGACGATCACGCCATTTTTCGGCAAGGATTAGCCACGATTATTAACCGTGACCCAGATATGCAGGTGATTGCACAAGCCGAAAATGGGGAACAAGCGATCGCCTTATTTCGAGAACACCAACCAGATGTAACGCTAATGGATCTGCGAATGCCTGAAGTGGAAGGAGTTGCCGCCATTGGTGCAATTTGTGCTACTGCTAAATCTGCTCGAATTATCGTACTGACCACGTATGATAGTGACGAAGATATTTACCGGGGATTGCAGGCAGGAGCCAAAGGATATCTGTTGAAAGAAACTGAACCGGACGAGCTTCTGAATGCCATTCGTACCGTTCATCGGGGTCAGCAGTATATTCCGCCTGATGTGGGAGCAAAGTTAGCACAGCGACTCAGCAATCCAGAACTGAGTGAAAGAGAATTAGAAGTACTCCGCTCACTGGCGCAGGGGATGAGTAACGCTGATATTGCGACTGCTTTGAGTATTGGTGAAGGCACGGTTAAATCTCATGTCAACCGGATTTTGAATAAGTTAGATGTCAGCGATCGCACTCAAGCTGTGATTGTTGCCGTTAAACGCGGCATTGTCAGTTTATAAGAGGTCGAGCCGATATCTACGCACTGCAACACCTTGTTATCCCGCATTCGTTGCAGTGGGATTTGCGTACGCCATCGAAGTCATCAGTCACCGTTTGTCAAGCAGTTGTTTCAAGTCGTCATCATCCATATTCTCAAGTTTGAGCATTGCCTGATATGGATCGCCTATCAGATTCAATACATTAGCAAATGCAGGTTCTGTTTTCATCCCCTGTTGTTTGAGTACAAGTATCGCGAATTTGAGATTGGGGTCGATTGCGATCAGGCGTTGTTCAACGATGAAATGTCGAACGCCCCATTGACGATCGGTAGGCACAGATTGACAAAACAATTCAATATCCCAATCATGGGCATGGAACTGAGCGATGAATGTTTTATGGTTCTGAATGTTAATTTGCCGAAATTGAAATCGGTCGCACTCGCCAAATCGATCTGTAGTGACGCATTGAAATCGCGCAAGATCATCAGTCGAGCAAGCAATGTCGATATCGCTGGTTGCGATATCGATCCCGAGCGGCGGCGTGCCAATGACGCGAGGCGTGAATTCGTGAAGCACTGTTAAGAGTGAGAGTTCTTCGATTACGCTGGCAAAATTGGGACGCATCAAATTTAAATCGTGGTGGGCGAGGTGCTGTGAGTTCACTAGATGGCTAATCACTACTTTTCTACATTTCTCCGAGTTTAAGTAAATCGAGGAGAGAAGTCGAGCCACTACTTTTCTACAATACTCGGCTCGACGCCTATAAGAGTTACTTTCGATCGAATTAGGATTCTAACTTGAGTTATAACCAGCCTTCTACTCCACGATGGCATGGTTACTCTATCCATTTGTACTGTAAAAGAGTTAACTCGCTATAGACGACAGCTTCAAGGCGATCTCCTATATTGAATTTGTTCTGAAAGAAGCTGAGTCCTAAAACTGGCCACACTTCAGATACCTAGGAAAAAATGACATTGACTGAATTTGAATAAAAAAGAAGACAAACCCATGAGCAATACCATCGACACAATGATCGATCCCAACGATGCCGTGCTGCTGCTGATCGATCATCAGAGCGGACTCTTCCAACTTGTGCGTGACATCGAACTCCCTGTCCTCCGCTCCAATGTCACGGCGCTCGCCAAGATTTCCCGACTCGCCAAGATTCCGACCTTCACAACTGCTTCGGTGCCCGATGGTCCTAATGGTCCCCTGATTCCCGAAATCCACCAGCACAATCCTGAGGCGGTTTACATTCCGCGCACAGGACAGATTAACGCCTGGGATAACCCAACTTGGGTAGATGCTATCGAGAAGACCGGGCGAAAGACTCTCCTCATCGCCGGAACTCTCACCAGTGTGTGCATGGCGTTTCCGACGCTGAGCGCACTGGCCGCTGGTTACAAGGTCTTCACGATCATTGACGCTTCCGGCAACTGGAGCCAGATGGCGACCGAGCTCACTCTGGCCCGCGTCGTCCAGGCGGGAGCCATGCCCATCGACACTTACGCAGTAATCGGCGAACTCATGAACACGTGGAACCGTCCGGACGCAATGGAGTTTGCCACTGTCATGGTTGACCTCATGCCGATTTACCGCGCCCTGATGGAGAGCTATGACAAAGCTCAATCCGTGCAACGAGATGGACTAGAGACCAAGCTCGATCGGCAAATGGCACATGTGTAAAAGCATCTAGTTACAACGCGCACGCACAACATAAAACAAGGGAAGAGAAGGCGAGGAGTTGGTTATCAATTCCTCGCCCCGCATTCCCGATAAGAGTGTCCGTAACACTCTAGCAAGCAGGCTAATCGGGTCGAGGCAGGTGTTTCTCCTGCCCCTCCTACACGCCACCCATCATGCGGAGCCGCAATGGGCGGCTCATGAAGATGTGCAAACAACCTTGATCAACTAAGTACAGCGTCGCAGAAATAACTAAACAGTTGAGCGGTTTAACGACCAGTCAGGTACGACAAGCGATCGATTATGTTCAGGCTCATCTCGATCGAAACTTATCACTGGCTGAAATTGCAGCAGCAATTAACATCAGTCCAACCCATTTTTCCAGGTTGTTCAAATGTGCTACCGGAAGTTCTCCGCATCAGTATGTGATTCAACAGCGGGTGGAACGGGCGAAATTTCTGCTGAAGACGACAGATTTAGCGATCACGAATATTGCTTTACAAGTTGGCTTTTCTAGTCAGAGCCATCTGACGCAGCACTTCAAGAACCTCACGGGTGTCACGCCAAAACAGGTTTCTAAGATCACAAGAATCTGATAAATCAGGGTTAGATTCTGATAGAAGTTGCAGGTTAGAACTCTCTACACTTGAGATAGCAAAAGAAGAATCAGAAAATCGAGCCGCTGTTGTTGATGCCATGACTCAACCGTTCATGCAGACTGTTCTGATGTGAAGTGCTGAACATTCAACAACACAAACTGGAGTAGCAACATGAGCAAGAAACTGATCAACCCTAAAGAACTCTATGATGGTTCTGCATTTGGCATGTCTCAAGCCGTGATTGAGACAGAAACGGGACTACTCTACATTTCTGGACAAGTGGACTGGAACCAACAATATGAGATTACAGAGAAATCTGTCGAAGGACAAACGAGGAGAGCGCTGAACAACCTCAAAATTGTTTTAGAAAATGCTGGATCGTCAGTCGGTCAGCTATTGCATGTTCGCGCTTACGTTCGTGGAGAACTCGGTGAATACATGAATACCCTTGCCCCTATTTTTTCTGAGTTTTTAGGTGAGTCTCGTCCTGCTCTGACTGGAATTGGAGTCGCTTCTCTGGCATCACCAGAGACTCTAGTTGAGATTGAAGCAGTAGCAAGTCTTAAATAGCTTAAGCATGAGAGTCGTCCTCGCCCTACAGCTTTTGTCCGATCCTTAACTAACCAACACGAGATATGGAACAAAATTCGATCGCTCAAGTTTTTGCCACTCATCTTGCATTGATTGGAACAGATGTGGAGGCTTGGTCTGATCTGTTGGCTGAAAATGCGATCGTAGAATTTCCCTATGCATCTGCGCTAGGTGCGATTGTTCGATTTGAAGGCAAACCTGCAATCTACAACCACATGAAGAATGCAGTCTCACAATTGCAAAACTGGGTCTTTACCGATGTTTGTGAATATCAAACACTGATTCCAAATGTTCTATTCGCTGAATTTCATGGGGAAGCTGTGTTTGTAGCGACGGGTCAGCCCTATCAGCAAGACTATGTGGTGCGACTAGAAACCAAGAATGGAAAGATTATTCACTACCGCGAATACTGGAATCCGGCTCCAATACTTGAGCTAATGGGCAGCAGCGAAACTGCCTTCGACTGGATTCAAACCCATAGATAGGACAGAGATGAAAATTGTAATTGCAGCCGCATCTGGTAACATTGGACGACGTACCGCAGAAAAAGTCATCCAGGCAGGAGCCGAAACGATTCTTTTAGCCCGACATCCAGAGAAGTTAGCGGATCTGGTCGAAGGTGCGATTGCCTCCGGCAACAGCGAAGTTCGCGTTCAGCCGATCAGCAGCGATGATGCTCAAGAATTGATAGAAGTAACCCAGCGGGCAGATGCTTTGTTTTGGCTGACACCACCGAAGCTCGATGTGCCTAACATGAGGGATTGGTATCTTCAAACCGCAAAAGCGGGCGCGAACGCTGTATCCGCAAACGGCATTCCGCGAGTCGTGAACATTTCCAGCATTGGTGCGGGTGCAAAACCAAACTTGGGCACAGTTTCATTCAGTGGAACTGTTGAATCAATCCTCAATCAAACGGCTGCCAATGTAGTTCACTTACGTCCCGGCTATTTTATGGAAAATTTCCTGGCGCAAATCGAGACGATCCAAAGCGATCGCACGGTTCGATTTCCTTATCCCAGTGATCATGATATTCCCTGGATTAGCACTGACGATATCGGAGATGTGGCAGCACACTATCTCCTGGATCAGCGTTGGGCAGGTCAGTGGACTCGTAATTTAATGGGAGCCGAAAACCTAACATTGCTTGAAACATCTGCTATCTTGTCACGAGTGTTGAGCTATTCGATTGAATATGCTCAAGTCAGTATCGAATCGCTCCAGCAGCAGTTTGCCGCAATGGGAGCGACTGCTGAGGTTCAGCGCGAAATGGGTGATCTATTCCGTGCGCTTGGCGATCCGGATGGAGTTTATGCCACAGCACGAACCCCGGAAGCAACAACACCCACAACATTCGAGCAGTTTGTTAAAAACAAGATCTTTCCGAATCTTTTAAGCTTTTCAAGCAAAGCAACGCCTTTAAGTAAGCATAGCTAACACTGAAGGATTGAAGTTTACAGCTTTCTACCGAAGTGCGATCTTGCCGCCGTTGGCTTGAATTGCAGCGAGAAGCGCGGGTCTTCCAGCCCCCGCAAGCCACTCGTCCATTGTGAGCAGCTCAGGGAAGTCTGCTCGAAGCGAAGCGATGTCTGCATTGCCCGCTAGCCGCCCTTGATCGACCAGCTTAGCGAGTCCACCGAGGAACGCATTCTGCTCAAGCAGGCTGTCTGAAAAATATTGTGGCTGCTTTGAGCATCGGTGAAGGTACTGTTAAATCCCATGTCAATCGGATTTTGAATAAGTTGGATGTGAGCGATCGCACCCAAGCTGTAATTGTTGCCGTTAAACGGGGCATTGTAAGTTTGTAGGATGTACTTTCGATAGAATTGGGATTCTAACTTGAGTTATAGCCAGCCTTATACTTTGCGATCGCATAGTTACTCTATCAATTTGTACTGTAAAAGTTTTAACTCGCTATAGACGACGAATTGAAAGCGATCTCCTACATTGAATGTATGCAAACTAAAGATGCAGTCAATGGATTGAGCAAGTTAATTGGAGCAGAAATGGCAACCTTGTACCGTTGTTTTGAGAACGTGAGTGATGCAGCGAACTTTGCCAATTGCAGCACCTATTTCCTAGCCTAACTAACCTTGAATCCTATTTGCAGAATCACAACTGGGCAAATCTCGCCAGAAGTGCATCCAATCAGGCAAATCATGCTCCTTGAGAGCGGTAAAACTGAGCGAATTTTCAACCCTAAAACATTGGAGACAAATCTATGACCTCTACCCGCACAGCTACAGACCCAACGCTACGCCAAGGCGATTCTGGTGCTGCTGTCAGTGAGCTACAACAATTGCTGAATGCCAAAGGAATCAACATTACAGTCGATGGAGTTTTTGGCAATGCAACTCGCGCCGCAGTGGTTCAGTTTCAACAGCAGAATGGACTTGTTGTAGATGGCATCGTTGGCACCCAAACTTGGCAAGCCCTTGGTCGAGGTGGCCCCATTCAACTGACTGATGCAGCCATTTACTACGAGCCATCGAAATATCCCTATCAAAAAAAGGCGTTTGAATGGTTGCAATCCCAGATTTCTAGATCGGCTTTAGAGGAATTTGCTCGCCGTTGGCGGAACCTACGCTAACGCAGCAATCACCGATCTCAAAGTTATTCAGCCCAGGTTCAAATTGCTGACGCTGGGAATGCCCTAAACCATAAGGTTTTTCCCAGTTTTCATGGCAAGGTTCTGGGCTTGATGCAGATGTAGAAAAATGAACGACGATCGTAGCCACAGTTCCTTACTTGTACCCCCTTCAACCCAAGATAGGATGCAGGGTGTGCTGAGTGCCAAGGTAGTGCTGGTGATGTACGGAGACTATCAATGCCCTAGAAGTGCGGACGTTTACAAGCTGATCAAAGCGATCAAACGAGAGCTTAGTGCTGCTTTTAGAGAAGATTATTTATGCTTGATCTTCCGTCATTTTCCGCAAGCACAGATTCATTCTCATGCTCAACGGGCCGCCCAAGCTGCTGAAGCCGCCGCTGCCCAAGGACAGTTTTGGTCAATGCACGACACTTTGTTTGCCCATCAACAGAAGTTAGAAAATGGTTATCTTATAGAGTACGCCAACAATTTAGGGCTTGATATCCCTCAATTTCTCAAAGAGTTGTCTAAACAAGTGCATGTCGATCGCATCAATGAAGATATCGAAGGCGGAATACAGAGTGGAGTGACGACTACCCCAGCTCTTTTTATCAATGGAATTCGGTATACCGGGCACTGGAACACGACGGAGTTGATGGCAGCCATGATTGCTGCAAGTCATTAAGTTCCCCGATCTTTGCTCCCAATTCATATCTAACTTGTCTGTAAGTAGGTCGGCACGAAAAAACCGAACTATGTTAAAATAAGTAAACATAGAATACATCTACTGAGGTAACTCAATATA
>NZ_JAUBRM010000116.1:0-15574 GCF_036701905.1 Microcoleus sp. MON2_D5 | reverse complement strand
AGTTTTGTCTTGTTGTTGAGTCAGGAATACCCTTAATCTAGCGCCCATATATTGAGTTACCTCAGTAGATGTATTCTTTTTCTTTACTTATTTTAACATACTTCGGGTTTTTTGCGCCGACCTACTTAGCACAAATCAACTTTTCTGAAGTACCGCCTTTAGATGGTTTCCCTGAGCGCGGAATTTTGCAGTTTTATATAGCCGACGATGACCTATATGGTTTAGATTTAGGCACTTCCGCCGATTTAGATAATCCCACAGCCGAAGACAGATTCAAAATAATCTATTTTCCTCAGCCAGACTTCCAAGTTGAAAACATCATTACCAATTATGATTTTTTGCCGGAACTAGAAAATTTTCCTGTTCATGGCTGTTGCAGCTTGCAATTTACTAAAAAATATGCGCCGATTAGTACCAATGACTACCAATTTATTGAACTATTAGGAGAAGAAATTAACGAGTTATTTATGAACCATGAAATTGAGGATGAGTACCGAGAAATCTCGAATTACTTTGGTCATAAAATAGGTGGTTATCCTTATTTTACACAAGACGACGTAAGAAAATATAGTAGTAACTCCGATCAAAAACAAAAGCCGGACATTCTTCTATTCCAAATGGATACCGATTGCTGCAATGAGACAGTAGAGATCATGTGGGGAGACAGTGGTGTAGGTAACTTTTTTATTGATGAATCAGCACTCAGAAAATTAGATTTTAGTAAAGTTTTATACAATTGGGATTGTTGTTAAAAGCAGCAGTTAAGTAAGCACACCTAAAAAAACATAATACCCAGAACCCCGACTTCTTTAAGAAGTCGGGGTTCTAACAGATTGAAGAGTGTTTGACTATGCCCAATGCCCAATGCCCAATGCCCTAAACCTGAGGTTTGTGCACCACCACGGGTGTTCCCACTGAGGCCCATTCAAATAGCCATTTAGCGTGATTGACAGCTACATTTGTGCAGCCATGAGTAACGGGATTGCCAAACAAATTGTGCCAGTAAGCGCCGTGAATTGCCATGCCTCCGTCGTAATACATTGTATAGGGAACGTCGGGCACGTCGTAGTCCGGCCCAGTCATTCTAGTAACGCGGTGTTTGGTTTCAACGGCAAAGGTTCCCGTGCGGGTGGGAGTCGATGATTTGCCGCTGGAAATAATCACCGCGTAAACGGGTGTATTTCCTTCCCAAGCTATTAACCTTTGTCTTGACAAATCTATTTCAATCCAGCGTTCGCTGGATTGCTGCAACAACATAATTTTATTGGCAATTATGTTGTGCTCTTCGCTGGCAAATGCTGTCATTGAACCGCCGCAGAATGTAGCAAAAGCCAGGGCGCAGCCGGCACAGAAAGTTCCAGCGCGGCGGAAGTAAATTGAGTTGATAATGCTGTTCATTTCTCACACCTCGTACTATTTTAGATTTTAGATTTTAGATTTTAGATTGGTTTGTCCTATGTTAGATTGTAGATTTGAAATGTTGGATTGGGAAAGAGGGCTTAACAAGTTGTTAAGTTTTGGGTAAGATCTCGTGCAATTTGGGCGATCGCGCGCCAATCGCGATTTTCCACTAAGTGTTTAGGAAATAAGTCTCCGGCTAAACCAACGGCGATCGCCCCGGCGTCTATAAATACTTTCGCATTTTCCAGCGTCACCCCGCCAGTGGGAATTAAAGGAATGTTTCCCAGGGGGCCTTGCAGGCTTTTCAGGTAAGCCGCGCCTCCCAAAGCCGATATCGGAAATACTTTAACGCAGGTAGCGCCTGCTTGCCACGCGGTCACAATTTCCGTGGGAGAAAAAGCACCGGGGACGATCGGCACTCCGGCGTCAACTGCTGTTTTAATCATCGCTACATCCGTGTGCGGAGTAAACAGAAATTGAGCGCCACAGTCTATTGCTTGCTGCAACTCTTCTAAGTTTAATAAAGTGCCGGTGCCAATACTAAAAGTAGGGAATTCAGACCGGACTTCCGCAATTAATTCAGCAGCTTTGTGGGTGTTCCAAGTAATTTCAATAAACTGGATTCCTCCGGCTGCTACCGATGATGCCATGTGCCGAGCGAGTTCTTTTTCGGAGGAGCGGATAACTGCGATCGCACGGTGTTTTTTTAGTTGTGTCAACCAAGATTGATGATTCATACAATTTTAGATTTTAGATTTTAGATTTTAGATTCTAGAATTGGGAACGCTCCCGGATTGGGAACTTGTATCATTGATTCATACAATTGGAAATTTTAGATTTTAGATTTTAGATTTGGGAATGCTCCCGAATTGGCAACTCGTCTCATTCTGACTCGCATATAATTTTAATACAGGTTACTAACTTCGATATATGCCAAATTACAATATGCTCCACGTTCAATTTTGAACGGAAAATCTAGGCAAAAAAACCGCTGCAATTGTTGACCTCAAAGAACACAGCGAATTTTTGGCTGAGGTTCTGGCTGAATGCCACGAACCGATAGACTTTCAGTTCTTAGTTGATTCTCAATGCTAAAAACTCGCGGTGCTGCTTGACTTCCAGTACCCAGACGAGCTCTGGGAGGATTTGAGGACTGTCGGATTATTGAATATAGAAAAGATGAAAGAAGATTTCCCTGGGAAGAAGTTAAGCGCCAGCTTCAGGAAAAAGGTAGGTGGAATGTCTGATTACTTGGTCATTCTTGAGATTCAAGCTAAAATCCCCAATTGAAAATCTAAAATCGATCGCACTCATAAAAAAATCGGGGCGATTCCAGACATTCCCAGAATCACCCCAATTATTGATTTCAAACTTTAGATTTCCTCGAAAATCCAATATCCAAAATCCAAAATCCAAAATTGATTAGGCGATCGTCGCCATTTTCACGTCGCTATTAGCTAACAAATTTTGCAATTCATCCGCATCCACAGTTTCCTTTTCCACTAGCATATCTGCCAAAGCATTAAGGACGTGGCGGTTGCCGACGAGTACATCTTTAGCGCGGCGGTAAGCTTGCTCTACCAACAAACGCACTTCATCGTCGATCGTCGCTGCGGTTTCTTCGGAGAAATCGCGTTCGGCCATGATATCGCGACCCATGAACATATTGCCTTGTTGGCGACCCAGAGCTACAGGGCCTAGCCGATCGCTCATTCCGAAGCGAGTCACCATTTGGCGCGCTACTCTTGCCACTTGCTGCAAGTCGTTCGACGCACCGGTTGTTACTTCTTCTTCGCCGAAGACAATCTCTTCAGCAATGCGCCCGCCCAAAGCTACCGCCATTTGATTTTGCAAGTAAGACCGAGAATACAAGCCAGAATCCATCCGATCTTCGCTTGGTGTGAACCAAGTCAAACCGCCAGCGCGGCCGCGGGGGATAATGCTAATTTTCTGCACGGGGTCATAATCGGGCATCAGCGCGCCGACTAAAGCGTGACCGGCTTCGTGGTAAGCTACCAAAGTTTTGCGCTTTTCGCTCATCACGCGGTCTTTCTTTTCCGGGCCTGCGAGCACGCGGTCGATCGCGTCGTTGACTTCATCCATCGAGACTTCGGTCAAGTTGCGACGGGCGGCTAAAATTGCTGCTTCGTTGAGTAGGTTGGACAAATCCGCACCGGTGAAACCGGGTGTCCGGCGGGCGATTTTTTCCAAGTCCACGTCTTTCGACAAAGTTTTGCCGCGGGCGTGAACGTTGAGAATTTCTAGGCGGCCTCCGAAGTCGGGGCGATCCACTACAACTTGGCGATCGAAGCGACCCGGACGCAGCAGCGCCGCATCGAGTACGTCGGGGCGGTTCGTGGCAGCAATCAAAATGATGCCAGTATTGCCCTCAAAGCCGTCCATTTCGGTCAGCAACTGGTTCAGGGTTTGTTCCCGTTCGTCGTTACCACCGCCCAAACCAGCGCCCCGCTGGCGGCCTACAGCGTCAATTTCATCGATAAATACGATACAAGGAGCGTTCGATTTAGCTTGTTCAAACAAGTCGCGGACGCGGGAAGCACCGACACCCACGAACATTTCCACAAATTCTGAACCGGAAATCGAGAAGAAGGGAACGCCTGCTTCTCCAGCCACTGCTTTTGCCAGCAGGGTTTTGCCAGTTCCGGGAGGGCCGACCAGCAGCACGCCTTTGGGGATTTTTGCTCCGACTGCGGTGAAGCGGTCTGCATTTTTCAGGAAGTCCACGACTTCTGCGAGCTCTAGCTTGGCTTGTTCGATGCCGGCCACGTCGCCGAAAGTCACCTGAGTTTGTGGCTCCATTTGGACTCTAGCTTTGGATTTGCCGAAGTTCATGGCTTGGTTGCCGGGCCCGTTTTGGGCGCGCCGCACCAGGAAAAACAGTCCGACCAAAAGCAGAATCGGGAAGAACAGGCTGCTGAGGGCTTTTACCCAGAAGCCTTCGTCGCTTTGGGGCAGAACTGAAATATCTACCTTATTTTTGGTCAGGATGTTCATCAGTTCGGGGTCGTTCGGCAGGTTGACAATCACCTTGTTGCCGTCTTGGGCTGTGACGAGGGCTTTGCTGCGATCGGAACTGATATTTATTTTGTCTACTCTCTTGCCTTCGACTTCCTGAATGAATTGACTGTACTTCCAAACTTCGCGGCTTGGGGGCTGTTTGTCAAAAAAAGCCGTTGCTAAGGCAATGACTACAATAGCCAGCAGTGCGTACAGGCCAGCGTTTCTCCAGCGTTTATTCACCGAGGTCGATCCTCCTAATTTTTAGTCCCTGTGATTTGGGAATTTTTATTTATGTTCATCAATCTTAACGTAATTGTAACTTGTTTTTGTGTGGTGAGGAATCCCGGCCATGCTGTGGCGGTCTGAGGTCGCGGGAACGGAACAGCCCTGGGCTGCGTCAGAAGATTCGGGTGTTGTCCTAATTTTTGGGTAGCCTATTACACTATAAGGCCTAATTTGTCAAGATTATCAAAAGTGATGGCGATCGCGTTAATCCCTTTTTCGGTTAAATAGCCATGCAGAAACCGGGTTGGTTGACGGAAATACTGCACTTGAGTCTTTAACAGGAGTGAAAAACCCGGTTTATGTGGTAGTTACGCCTAAGTTCTTTTAAACTGTTAGGTAAGGTAAAGTAGGACTGACCCAGAAACCCAGTGTGTTTACCACAAATCGTCATTTACCCCAATAGTCTGATCTCAAAAATCGGCTTTCTTTCGTAAGTTTTATTTCGTAACTAAATTTAACTTCAGGTTTTTTTTTAGAAAACGCATTGCCAGATTAATAACACAATGAATTAAGGAGAAAATTTTATCATGACTTCAGAAATCAATAAAATCATTCCCGCCGAAATTAAGTACGATCAATTTTATCAGGCTATTAAACAAATAGCCAAAGAAGAAGATATCAAAACCATTTTAGAAATAGGGTCATCTTCCGGTGAGGGAAGTACAGAAGCCTTTGTCACAGGAATTAGAGAAAATCCCCATCATCCTCAACTTTTTTGCATGGAAATTTCCCAGGCAAGATTTACCGCATTACAAAACAGATATGCTAAGGATGGTTTTGTAAAATGTTATAATGTTTCCTCAGTAGGAATGAATAAATTTGCTCAACAAAAAGAAGTTATTGATTTTTATAATTCTTACCAAACAGCACTGAATCAATACCCCATAGAACGAGTATTAGATTGGCTCAAACAGGACCTCAAGTATCTTCAAGATTCGGGAGTATCTCAGGCAGGAATTAAGCAAATAAAATCAGAAAATAAAATCATTTTTTTTGATGTGGTCTTAATAGATGGTTCTGAATTTACCGGGGAAGCGGAATTAGATGAAGTCTATGGGGCTAAATTTATCTTACTAGATGATATTAATACCTTTAAAAACCATAAAAATTACCATAAACTTCTCAAAGATCCTAATTATCAACTCTTATTGCAGAATGTTCATCTGCGAAATGGTTATGCCATTTTCCAGAAAGAAAAATTTGCGTTTAATGAAAAACAAATCGAACAACGGCTTGTACAAAGATTAGTTCGTCAAGGGATGACTGTTTTTGATATTGGAGCAAATATTGGTAACTATTCTCTTTTGTTTAGTAATTTAGTCGGACGTGAAGGAAAAGTATATTCATTTGAGCCGAATTCAACTACTTTTAATACACTTAAACAACGAACAGAAAATAAGCCGAATATTTTCCTGTTTCAGACAGCAGTATGGTCCGAGAATAAACTGATTGAATTTAATGAATTTCCTGATGAGTTTTCGGTTTGGAACAGCATCGGCAGACCGCAGATGGAAAATCCAGAAAATCCCCAGGAATATGTACCTATTGTAAAAAGCGAAACCGTTAGCGCGATTACAGTTGATTCATTTTGTCAAAAACATAATATTGAGAAAATAGATTACTTAAAAATCGATGTAGAAGGAGCTGAAAGTGATGTTCTTAATGGTTGCCTGAATCTTTTAGCAAGAAAAGCAATTGAGTTTATTCAATTTGAAATATCTCAAAAAATGTTAGAGGGAATGCAGCACACCGCCAAAGAAACTTTTGATTTCCTCATGGCCAATGGTTATGAGTGTCATTGTATAGAAAAAATAGAAAAAACGGGTGCGATTGGTCGAGCAGTTGTCAACTCTAATGCTTTCTATGAAAATTATATTGCATTTCCATCACTTCCCCTTCATTTCTTTACCATCGTTCTCAATGGTGAACCGTTCATCCGTTATCATATTGATGTCTTGAAAAAATTACCCTTTCGATGGCACTGGCATATTGTCGAGGGGGTGGCAGATTTAAAACATGATACGGCTTGGAGTGTAACTCTGGGCGGTAACATTTCTGATGATGTTCATCGCGACGGGCGCAGCCTGGATGGGACTACCGAATATTTAGAGGAACTGGCTCGTCTTTATCCCCAAAATATTAGCATTTATCGTAAGCCAGAAGGCAAATTTTGGGAAGGGAAACGAGAAATGATAAATGCTCCTATTGCCCGGATTTCTGAAGAGTGTTTATTGTGGCAAATTGATGTAGATGAACTCTGGACTTTTGAGCAGATTTGCCAAACTCGACAGATGTTTATTGAACATCCTGAAAAAACAGCGGCTTTTTATTGGTGTTGGTATTTTGTTGGGGAAAATTTAGTTATTAGCACTCGTAATTGTTATGCAAATAATCCTCAATATGAATGGCTACGCACTTGGCGTTTTAAACCAGGTATGGTATGGGCAACCCATGAACCGCCCCGATTAGCGGAACCCTTACCTAACGGTAAATGGCGTGATGTCGCGTTTGTTAATCCTTTTCGACATCAAGAAACCGAAAAAGAGGGGTTAGTTTTCCAACATTTTGCCTACGTTACCCCGAATCAGTTGCGCTTTAAAGAGCAATATTATGGTTATAAAAATGCGACTTCTCAATGGTTAAATCTGCAACAACAGACTCAATTTCCTGTCTTATTGCGTCAATACTTTGATTGGGTTAAGGATGAGAGTCAAGTCAATAGCGCGATCGCTTGTGGAGTAGAACCCCTTGCACAACGAGATATTAGTACAAAAGCTTGGCAATTTAAAACAGTTTCTCCTTTACCTGCACTAGCTGTTAAGCCGAGTCAAAAATATCCGACAATTCTCATTGATGGTGTATTTTTTCAACATAATAATACAGGTATTGCTCGCGTTTGGAAATCCCTATGGCAAGAATGGGCAAATACGAACTTTGCTCAACATATTATCATTTTAGATCGTAACGGAACTGCTCCAAAAATTCCAGGTCTTCGTTATCGTACTATTCCCCTTTACGATTATGGTAATACCGATCGCGATCGCGCGATGCTCCAACAAATCTGCGATGAAGAAAAAGCAGGTTTATTTATTTCTACTTATTATACAACGCCTTTGTCAACGCCATCGGTATTCATGGCCTATGACATGATTCCAGAGTTGATGGGACAAAATATTGGTCATCCCGAGTGGAGAGAAAAGCATTGCGGTATCCGCCACGCCTCTGCTTACATCACCATTTCGGAAAATACAGCCCGCGATTTAATTAAGGTTTTTCCGCAGATTTCTTCAAATTCTATCGCTGTAGCGCACTGTGGCATTGATGCCAATTTTTCGCCAGCCGATAGAGAAGAAGTTTCAGGCTTTAAGTCAAAATACAGCATTACCAAGCCCTATTTTCTTTTGGTAGGCGAAAGGGTAGGCTGGCATGGTTACAAGAACGGGATATTATTCTTCAAAGCCTTTTCTCAACTTGCCAACAAGTTTGACTTTGATATAGTCTGTGCAGGTGGCAAACCTGTATTAGAACCCGAGTTGAAATTGTACTGTTCTGGGAATACTGTCCACACGCTGCAACTAAGCGACACGGAACTGAGAGCTGCTTATTCTGGTGCTTCAGTGTTAGTTTATCCGTCGAAATATGAAGGCTTTGGGTTGCCAGTCCTTGAGGCAATGGCTTGCGGTTGTCCAGTCATCACCTGTCCAAACGGTTCGATTCCAGAAGTAGCAGGACAAGCAGCGGTTTATGTAAACGGGGATGATGTTATTGGGCTTGTCAATGCTTTGCGGGAAATACAGAAGCCCGCTGTCCGCAGCTCATTAATTGCGGCGGGGTTAGAGCAAGCTAAGAAGTTTTCTTGGTCGAAAATGGCTGCAACTGTTAGCTCACTTTTGCTTCAAGTAGCTGAGCGCCCACATTCGGAGAATCCTTCCGTTCAACAGCAAACTGATGCAGGCTTGCAGGGGGAATTAGGGAATGGTGAGAACTCCCAGCCTGTCCCGTCGGCTTTTAAAGTATCTGCGATCGTTTCTACTTACAATTCCGAAAAATTTATCCGCGGCTGCTTGCAGGACTTGGTAGAGCAAACGCTGTACAAACAAGGGGAACTGGAAATCATAGTGATTGACAGCGGTTCCCAAGAAAACGAACAGTCTGTTGTGCGGGAATTTCAAGCGAAATATCCGAATATTGTGTACGATCGCTCTTCGGATCGCGAAACACTATATGCAGCCTGGAACCGAGGAATTAAGATGTCGCGCGGAGTTTACATTACTAATGCTAACACCGATGACAGACACCGCCCCGATGCCCTAGAAATCATGGCGAAATACTTGGATGAAAATGCCCCAGTAAGTCTGGTTTATGCTGACCAATTAATCACCAGCACAGCTAACGATACTTTTGCAAAAACCCAAGCAGAAAAGGGCTGGAATTGGCCAGCCTTTGACTACAGCGAACTCGAACGGCGCTGCATTATTGGCCCCCAGCCGATGTGGAGAAAATCCCTGCACGAAAAATACGGCTATTTCCGAACCGAATTTAGGGCGGCTGGCGATTACGAATTTTGGCTGCGGATTGGCAAAACCGAAAATATTGTGTACTTGCCAGAAATTCTCGGTTTGTACTACGAAAATCAACAAGGTTTGCAACATTCATCGCCAATATCGTACCAAGAAACTCGGCAAATATGGGATGAATATGGGATCACCCGCCGAGGTGTAAAACCAGCCACTACATTACCTGTTTCAATCTCTCCATCACAGCTAAATGCCATGCCCTACCGCACCTCCGCAGAAACACTCGTCAGCGTAATCATTCCCTGCTACAACCACGCAACTTTACTCAGAGAAGCTGTTGAAAGTGTTGTCCGTCAAACTTATCCAAACTGGGAGTGCATAATTGTCAATGATGGCAGCACTGATGATACCAGCAACTTCGCCAATTATTTAATTAAACTGTATCCTCAAAAATCGCTTCGCCTCATAGATAAACCCAACACGGGACCCGCTGATTCGAGAAATGTTGGCGTTCAGCAGTCGTCAGGAAAGTTTATTTTATTCCTAGATGCTGATGATAAACTTCATCCCAAATTTATCGAGGAGTGCGTGGAAATTTTATTAGCAAAACCGAATGTGGGTTTTGTCTATACAGATGTGCAGCACTTCGGAGCAAATTGCGATTTAGTTGTTCACGGTGACTTTGATGTCAATCGCTTTTTGAGAGACAATCAAGCTCCTGCTACTTCCCTCTTTAGAAGGGAGATTTACGAGCAAGTAGGCGGCTTGAAAAAAGTGATGAAGCTGGGATGCGAAGACTGGGAATTTTGGGTTTCTGCCTATGAAAAAGGCTGGTTAGGCGATCGATTACCTAAGCCTTATCTCTATTACAGGCAGCACGGCGACGGCTCTAGCAGAACCCAAAAAATGGCTGGCGATCGCCCCAAATTAGACTTAATGAGAGCCACAATTATTCACCTCCACTCTCAACTTTACAAACCAGAAGAAGTGCGTTGGTCACAGCAAATTTTGCAGCAACACGGCAATTTAATAGCTAATGAATTAGTTGAATTTAACAAACCTGAAGAATTTTTAACTTTGCTGTCCCAATATGTAGGAGAGTATCAAAAAGACCAAGCTAATGAAGTAAACCTCGCTAACATCCGCCAATCCCGGCAGCAACTTGCCAATTATTGGCTGAATCTGCCTGCAGAACAACTGGCAAATGCCTATGGCGGTGATGCTGGTAAGGCGCATCAGCTATTGCTCAACAGTAACATCAAAGATGAAGCGCTGACAGATGCCGAAAAGACTGTTATCGCTCGACTAGCATCGCATCTCTCCCAGGGAATTAAAAATCCCAAAGATATTAACTACCTACTAGCAGCCGCCCTCTACCGTCGTGCAGATCAGTTACTGCTGAACTATGAAAATGCAGTTATACCTAATTGGTTTGTCAACGACTACCTCAAATTTATGTTTGCTGCGCCTACTCTCTTTCAAGAAATAGGAGAAGCTGACAATTATTGCCGGTATGTGCAGGGATGGGTCAGTTATTTGCATAGCAATATCTTCAAGAACCAAAACTCACAAGTCTGGCAGGAAATCGCCTCGTTCTTCACCAAAAGCGCTAACTTTATTCCTCTGTACTTCAATAGTGAAAATCTCAAGGATATATACACAAAGCGGGCAGATATTATTGAATATGCAATGAAAAATCGTGGCGCTGCGCTTGATTGCATTTTTCCGGCTAGACCTGCGAACCGACCGAAAATTCGCCTTGGTGTCCTGACTAAACATTTCGGGGCTATGACGGAAACTTTCGCTACCTTGCCAGCTTTTGAATATCTGAATCGAGAGCAATTTGAAATTATTTTATACGCTCTAAATCTCGACGGGAATAAACTAGAACAGTATTGTCAGAGTCGCGCTGACAGACTGGTTAAACTGTCTAATGACTTGCCAAGTCAAGTTCAGACAATCCGCGCTGATGATTTAGATATTTTGCTGATTGCTACCAATATTACTGCGGTTACTCATCCGATTAGTTTACTGGCGCTGCATCGATTGGCGCGGGTACAAACTACCTGTTTTAATTCTCCCATTACCACGGGAATGCGACACATTGACTATTACATTGCTGGTAAGTTGATGGAACCTGCACCTGAAGGACAGGAGCATTATCGCGAGGAATTAGCCACTATTGACGGGCCTGGCTGCTGTTTTAGCTATACCCTCGAGCCTTACACTCCTAACATTAATTTCACCAGAAATAGTATCGGCATTTCCGAGGAATCGGTTGTCTTTATTTCGAGTGCTAATTTGTATAAGCTAGTGCCGGAGTTAAGGGAAACATGGGCAAAAATTATGGCGGCTGTTCCTAATTCTGTGCTGTTTTTAATGCCCTTCGGCCCTAGCTGGACTAATCATTATCCTGGGGGGGCTTTTGTGAATAATATGAAAGCCGTTTTTGCTAAGTATGGCATTGAGAGTAATCGTTTGCGGGTGTTGAAGAGTTTTCCTAACCGTGCGGATGTTAAAGAAGTTTTGAAGTTGGGGGATGTTTATTTGGATTCCTATCCCTATGCGGGGACTACTTCCCTTGTAGATCCGTTAGAGGTGGGACTTCCAACGGTGGTTAGGGATGGCGATACTTTGCGATCGAGAATGGGGGCGGCGGTGGTACGATCGCTCTCTATGCCAGATTTAATTGCCAATAGCGAAGGATCTTACATTCAGCTAGCAGTTACTCTCGGCACTAATCCTGAACTTCGGCAACGCTATCGCCAGGAAATTCAGCAAAAAATGCAAGCTAATCCGGCTTGTTTTGACAGTGTGGCATACTCTGGGGCGATCGGCAAATTATTCCAAGAACTCTTTGGCAAATGGCAAACCAGCCACCTGGAAGCATCGCGCAACTTACAGGATAGCATTCCCAAGCAGCCAGATTTGGGCGAGATGCTCTCGAATGCCCTCAAGCTTTACCAAAGAAACTCATCAAACATCTCAGCAATATCCGAACTGCGTCAAATCCGCAAACAAATCGCTGATTTTTGGCTGAACGTTCCCGCCGAAAACCTCGAAACCGCCTACAGAAGCGCTTCAGGTAACAGCTATCAAATCCTGCTCAAGAGCGGTTTCCAACGTCAACCGATGATCGAAAGCGAACAAATATTTTTGCAGCAATTAACCCAGATTAGCAAAGGATTAGTGCATCCCAAAGCTGTCAACGCCTTGCTTGCCGCGATGCTGTATTTCCCACCGGAAACCATGCGAATTCCCGATGCTCGCAACCGTTTGCCGCACTGGTTAATTGAGGATTACGAACAAGTTTTTGAGAGTGAAGCCGCTGTCAAGTCTGATTCAACTTCTGACTTGTTAGCTCAATACATTCACTCCCCGCAATTTGGGAATCAACTGTTAGGATGCGTCAATCTTTACCGCATCGATCCGTCTGACGAATCGGTAGTTTTGGAACTCCGCCAAATCAGAAAACAAATGGCTGATTTTTGGCTGACTGTTCCTTCAGAGAAACTCGAAAGTTTTTACCGAGGAGAAGTTCGCAAGGGATATCAAGCAATACTTAGCTGCGGCTTGCAAGCAGAATCCATGACTGAAGCCGAACAGCAGTTTTTGCAGAAATTGACTGAAATTAGCCAAGGGTTGGTGCAGCCTCAAGCAATCAATGCTCTGCTGGGTGCGATGCTGTATTTTGTTCCGGGAAAAATGCGGGTTCCCGATGCTCGCACCCGCTTGCCGCAGTGGTTGCTTGAAGATTACGAAAAGGTGTTTGAAAGCGTATTCGCTACAACAGAACCAACACTTGTCAAACAAGATTATCTGCCGCAGTTTCTCAATCAATTAACTGCTGCCGTCAATCTATATGAAATCGATCCGACGGCTGAATTGGCAATAGCAGATCTGCGGCATATTCGCAAGCAAATGGCTGATTTGTGGCTGAGCGTTTCCGAGGAACAACTGGAACTTTTGTACCGGAGCGATTTTGGCAAGGGTTACAAAGCAATGTTGGGCAGCGGGTTTATTAACGAGCCGCTGAATGAGAGCGATCGCGAGTTTTTTAACTCGTTGGTTGCTGAGTTGAGTAAAGGGTTTGGAACGCCTAAAGCTGTGAATAATTTGTTGGCGGCGATGCTGTATTGTCGCGCTGGACAGTTGCGGGTTCAGGATGCAAATACTTGTTTGGCTCCGTGGTTGTTGGCGGATTACGAGCAGTTTGTTGGGGGTGCGGTGAAGGTGGCTGTGAAGTAAACGGATCGCGCTGGGCGGGCAGGGGCTCGCCCAGGCCTGTCTGGCGCGATGGATTAGGTAGGGAATTGGAAATTGATTTGGAAGGGCAAAAGAAATGCTTCAAATATATGGAAATTCTCTATTCCTCTGTTTCCACCAACTCTAAACCATTCTTCCAGTTTTTGCTTAATTTTGAATTAGTAATTATAGTCTTTAAATCATTTTTTATTATTTGTCTGACAGTTGGACTGTCTTGAATTCTAAGCTTCCAATTTTCTAGCCAAAATTCTTGAGGTAAACGTTTAATGATATCTAACACTTTTTGTTCAACTTCTTCACTTTCAAATATATCTAGTAAATCCATCTCCCAAAAATATAGCAATCGGTCAGTGATATACTCATTGAAAGCACTAATATTTGCCTTCGTCATAAATTGATGATTTTTTCCAAAAAGCTCTGGGTAATTTCCTTTCACCGCTCTCCAGGTTGCACAGAAAAACTCGATCAAGGAATCTTCATCATTTTCAAGCACTGTAAATGACTTACGAATATATCGCATTGTTTGTTCTATTGCAGTAATTGGCACTAGCGCATTTTCGTCTGTAATCTCTCTGTTATAAGACCACTCTAATAAATTTTGAAATGGGCTTGATGGAGAATCATTGATATACGTAAGTATCTGTGGCTTATCACCATATTTAACACGCGCTCGTGCAAGGCGTGTCTCAAGTTCATCTTCATTAAAATCTGCAACAATAGATTTGACATTTTCGGCTGAAACTCGTACTGCTTTATTATTTACTACAATAAACTGGAAAGCTTGTTCTTGACGAGTAGCATCTATTAAGCTAACAACAGTTATTGGTAAATTCTCTTTATCAAAATCAGACATACCATAAAGACGGTGCTGTCCGTCTACAATAAGTGCTGGTTTAGCATCCTCTTGTTCATTGCGTTCAAATGAAAACTCAATAATTCCCCAATCGAGTTGATTCTCACAGCCATTCAATAATATGTTTACAGGGTTTTCTAAGGAACTCTTTGTTTGAATAATACCTTCGCTAATTTCTTTAGTTAAAGATGTAAATTTTGCTTTGTCTGGATCAAAAGCTATAAGTATACTATTAGGAATTGTATTGATTGAACTAGCCTCTATAAATTTTGTAACTGCACTAGCTCTAGCTTTTCTTAGTACACGCTGCGCTCCTTTTTTGACATCTTTTATCCGTCGAATCCCCAACCATTCTTTCAAATCTTTTGCGCCTGCATTAAAAACAAAAAAACGAGTTACATTTTTATCGGTGCGCTGTGATATTAAACTGCCAAAATAACACTTATGTTCAGTCATAACTATCCCCTTATTTCGTGATGTTTTTCGCAATAAATCTCTATATTTAAGAAATGCCAACTATCATTGGAGTTTTTGCGTGCAAATTTTAACTTTCCAGCATCTGCTGGCGATTTTCGACAAACAGAACACTTAAATTCTGTTTTAGCCCATAAAGCCAATTCATATTCCCTCTTCATCTCAGTCGAAAAGTGTTCATCCTTTTTATCACTTACGAGACATATTTTTTCATAATGAAAATCGCTAGCATCTATATAATCTGACTTTTTACAATTACATTTTTGGCAAGCGACTTCAAGATTGAAATTATCACTTGAGCCGCCCATTGCTTTCGGCCATTTATGCTCCACTTGAACTGAGTTGTATGAATCTCCTATATCAAACTCCAGTTCGCCACCACACATATAGCAAGCCTTATTATTATTTCTGGCTCTCTTTCTTATTTCATGTTTAGTGCTCTCTGCTACTTGTGCATTTCTCTTATTCAAACACTCACGAAGTAAGACAATAATTCGTCCAATATGCTTTTCTGGGAAGTGCATATCATCCTTTAGGAAAGCTCTCAAATCTGCTATAAATTTTTCATCTCTTTTTTTACACTTCCTTTGAAAATAATCAGCAGTTACTATCAGTCGTCTCAATACATAGTTGATGGTGCTATTGTAAACTAAATCTATTAATTCTCCATCAGCTTGCAGAATATAGCAATCCTATATGAATTGTGAAAAGGCATCAAATCTTTTCAAGTTAGGAAAATTGAAAAGATTATATTTAG